>DATFIZ010000081.1:0-44592 GCA_035269575.1 Bacteroidales bacterium
GGGAGTTCTTTCTATGGGTAAAATTTTATGTTACTCAGGAATTGTTCAAGGACAGGAAGTTACCTGGATGCCATCATACGGACCTGAAATGAGAGGAGGAACTGCTAATGTTACGGTTATCCTTAGCGATGAACGAATCAGTTCTCCCATCATTAACGAATATGATACCGCAATTATACTTAATCAACAATCGATGGATAAATTCGAAGAAATGGTTAAACCTGGCGGAACATTAGTTTACGATGGAAACGGTATTACTCGCCATCCTGAACGTAAAGATATCAATATCTACCGGGTAGATGCTGCTGAAGAAGCGACCAAGATGGAAACAACCAAAACATTTAATATGATTGTTTTGGGTGGATTTCTTAAAATAAAACCGATTGTAAAAATGGATAATGTAATTGAGGGCTTGAGAAAATCATTACCTGAAAGATATCATCATCTTTTACCGGTTAACGAAAAAGCAATTAAACGTGGAACTGAAATAATTCAGGAGATCCATAAACTTAATTAATTGAATTTTTTTCTTTATAATCTAAACATCCGGAAACATTTGTCTTCGGATGTTTTTTTTATAAGGATTTTAAACATTTGCAGTTATTTTTATTTAGTTACTGTATATTTGTTTATTGTTTTAAATAGCAATTAATTATGACACAAAAGTTTCAAATTGATACTACTGATCGAAAAATATTAGCTTATTTGCTTAAGAATGCTCGTACTCCCTACCTTGAAATTGCCCGCAATTGTGGAATATCCGGTGCGGCCATTCATCAACGAATCCGAAAACTAGAAGATGCCGGAATAATAAGTGGTTCTAAATTTATTGTTAAACCAAAGGCTGTTGGTTTCGATATATGTGCCTTCGTGGGGATTATGCTGGATAAAGGTCATGTGTTTGATAAAGTGATTCACGAAATTGAAAAGATTCCTGAAATCGTTGAATGTCATTTTACTACCGGAACATGGTCTTTGTTAGTGAAAATGTACTGTGTCGATAATCAGCATCTTATGAATGTTTTGGTAAATAAAATGCAAAAAATACCCGGAATTGCCCGGACAGAAACTTTTATTTCTTTAGACCAGGCAATCGACCGTGAGTTTAGTATTTAAATCAGGAAGCTGGCATTTTTAAAATATTTTACTTGCCTCCATCTTTTTTTTATAAATATATAAATCGAACTCTTTATTATTCATATCGTAAAGCATTCACCGGATTGGTTCTGCTGGCTTTATATGCCTGGTAACTTACAGATAACAGAGCAATAACAATGGCAATTAATCCACTGATAATAAAGGGCCATATGGTTAAATCGATTCTGTAAGTATAGTTATTTAACCAGTTACGCATAAAATACCAGGCGATAGGCCAGGCAATTATATTTGATAAAATTACAAGTTTAATAAATTCTTTATTTATCAGACTAATAATGGTCGATACAGATGCACCCATAACTTTTCGGATTCCGATTTCTTTGGTCCGCAGCTCTGCAGTAAATGATGCTAAACCAAATATTCCAAGACATGCTATGGATATAGCTAGAATGGAAAAGATAATGAATAGGATGAAAAATCTTTTTTCTGAACGATATAATGCATCAATACTTTCATCATAAAAAACAGGATTGAAATAACGTTCGGTGTTCATCGTATTCCATATCTCTTTTATGTATTTTAAGGTAGTGTGCGTATTTGTTGAGCTTATTTTTATGGATACCCAATCACGCCAGTTTTTATCTATGAAAAATACAATGGGAGCAATTTTATGATGTACCGATTCGAAATGAAAATCTTTTACTACACCCACAATTTGTCCTCTTCTTGGAAGCCAGTTATTGCCACTGGAGTCTATTGTTTGCGTTTCAAAAGTTTTTCCCACAGCATTTTCCCACCCGAATTCTTTCATGGCTGTTTCATTAATAATAAACGATGAGTGCTCATCGGAGTTTATCGATTTGGAAAAACTTCTTCCCTGAACAATTTCATTGCCAAGTGTTTCGAAAAAACCATAGTCAACCGTAACAAGCTTAATGGATTTATCTTCACTGTCCACATTTTCGGCCTTATAGGGAAGATTACTGTTTAAATTATGAGTGGGCCGTTTGTTGGAGCCGGTTACTGAAAGAATATCTGGATTTTTTAACAACTGCTGTTTAAAAGTTTCGTATTGTTCTACCCCCGGATTTCGTATCATTACAATATTTGAGGGATCGATACCCAGCGGCTTATTTTGCATATATCGCCACTGAATAAAAACCACAAGGGTGCAAATAATTAAAGTGATAGATATAGTAAATTGCAAAACCACTAATATCTTCCTTAGGAATGAGCTGGAGGAAGAAAACTTTATTTTTTCTTTAAGCACTTTTAAAGGCTTAAACGAACTTAAAACAAAAGCGGGATAGCTTCCTGAGATAATGCCTATAATAATGGAGACAACAAAAGTTAGTAATATTATCCACAGATTATTCATCCAGTCTATACTTATCTGTTTTCCTGCCAGCTGGTTAAATTTGGGTAAAAGTAAATCAGCCAAAGCTACCGAAAGCCAAATGGCGATAAATGAAATAATAACAGCTTCGCCAATAAATTGGAAAATAAGATTCTTTCTTTTAGCACCTAAAATTTTTCGAATACCTACTTCCATTGCACGTTTTGTAGAACGAGCTGTAGCTAAATTCATATAATTTATCGTAGCAATTAAAAGAATAAATAATGCTATAATGGAAAAGATAATTACATTTCTAATATTCCCGTTTGTTTCCATCTCAAACCGGGTATTCGATTTTAAATGAATATCAAATAGTGGTTGAAATAATAAATCAGCATCTGTTAAATCTCTGGTTTCTTTTAAGAAATCTTTCGACGATTTTTTTAATGATTCTATAGAAACTTTTTCCGGTAGCAAAATATAACTGAATTGAGTAGTTTCTCCCCAATTGTTTAATGCCATTTCATTATAAATATATTTTCCGGTTTTCATCGAACCTATAATACTTAAATGGAAATGAGCATTTTCCGGCATATCTTTAATTACCCCGGTAATAGTCATCTCAGCTTCACCCGTTTCGTGGTAAATACGCATACTTTTGCCTAACGGGTTGGTATGTCCAAAGAATTTTTTAGCAACCGATTCGGTTATTATACCGGCAAAAGGTTTCCCTAAAGCTGTTTTTTTATCACCGGCAATCCACTCATAGGTAAAAACATCAAAAAAGTTTTCATCAACAAGAGAAACTCCTGTTTGGTAAAATTTTTTATCGTCAAATTCAATAAAAAACGAACCGGGCATACTGATCCTTACAAATTCTTCAATTTGATTAAAATAGCTTTCAAATGCATCTTTTAGCCGATATTCTGTTGTTGGTATTTTAAGTATTTCACCTGATGGTACTTTGGCTTGATATCCTACGCGGTAAATTCGATCACCATTTTCGTGAAATCTGTCGTAGCTTAATTCATCAATTACATAAAATGTAATTAATAAACATGCGGTTAAACCGATGGTTAGGCCTAAAAGGTTAATAAAGAAATATCCTTTTTGCCTTACTAAATTGCGGATAGCTATAATGAAGTAATTTTTAAACATGTCTGGTAAATTTAATTATTATTTTAATTCAATGGTAATAATGGAAACAATGCTTATGCCACAAAAATAAATAACTGATAATTAACGAGTTGTGAGTATTTAATAATAATAGAGTGTGTAAAAATTTCAAAAGGGTGTATAAATATTACTCATTTTATGTAGATTTGATGATTATAGAAGAAGTTATACAATGCAAAAAGAAGGACAAATATTAATTGTTGATGATAATAATGAAATTTTAGTGGCGTTGGAAATGCTGCTTTCCGATAAATTTATGGTACAAACCGCAAAAAACCCCAACCTTATACCTTCAATCTGTAAAAAGGAGGTTTTTGATGTAGTCATACTGGATATGAATTTTAAAGCAGGTAGAAGTACGGGCAATGAAGGAATTTTTTGGATGCATGAG
The DNA here is from genome assembly GCA_035269575.1 of Bacteroidales bacterium. Lineage (GTDB taxonomy): Bacteria > Bacteroidota > Bacteroidia > Bacteroidales > UBA12077 > UBA12077. Next base: position 4,002 of record DATFIZ010000081.1, read on the forward strand.
ATTCTAAAGATTGATCCGAACGCCATTATTGTTTTTATAACTGCTTATAGTGATTTAGAATTGGCAGTTAAAGCTATTCGTGAAGGAGGTACTGATTTTATTCAAAAACCCTGGGATGATGAAAAATTTTTAATAACTATCGAAAATGCTTACAAGCTTCGTCAATCCAAAAATGAAATAAACTATTTGAAACAAAAGCAACAGCATTTAATTCAAAATATTTCAGAGCAGTTTCCCAAGATCATTGGCGAATCAGCTCCTATGCAACATATTTTTAAGATTATACAAAAAGTAGCAAAAACCGATGCCAATGTATTAATTTTAGGTGAGAATGGTACCGGGAAAGAGCTGGTTGCCCGCGAAATCCATAAATTATCGAATAGGCAAAACGAAGTATTTGTAAATCTTGATGTAGCCTCATTACCTGATACTCTTTTTGAAAGTGAACTTTTTGGATATGTAAAAGGCGCTTTTACCGATGCTAAAACCGACAAACCCGGCAGAATTGAGCTGGCTTCGGGCGGAACACTTTTCCTGGATGAAATTGGTAATTTATCGTTAACCTCTCAATCTAAATTGCTTTCTGTTATACAAAACAGAGAAATAAGCAGGCTTGGAGCAAATTATAAGAGTCCTGTCGATATCCGGTTAATTTGTGCAACAAATAAACCTTTACCCGAAATGGTTGCCGATGAAATGTTTCGGGAAGATTTACTCTATCGGATAAATACGATACAGATTGAATTGCCCCCTCTCAGAGACCGCAAAGAAGACATTCCATTGCTTGTTGATTTTTTTAAAAAGAAGTACGAAACAAAATATAATAAACCAACTTTTACAATTGAACCTTCAGGAATAGAAAAATTAATGAAATATCAATGGCCGGGAAATATCCGTGAATTGCAACATATTGTTGAGAAGGCAGTTATTATGAGCGAAAATGATGTGTTAGATGAAAATGATTTTTGGTTTTCATCTCTTCCGAAGCATCCACTTAGAATACATGACACGCTTGATTTATCTGAAAATGAAAAAAGAATAATTATGCAAGCCATTGAAAAAAGTAGAGGGAATTATTCTAAAGCTGCCAAAGAGTTGGGTGTATCCAGAAAAACATTGTATAACAAACTGAAAAAATATGAAATTGAATAATTTTAGCATTAAACTTTTTGCACTGTTACTTCTTATTTCTTTTTCAGGATTTTCTTTTTTTTGGTCTTTAGGGGCAAGTCAGCTTATTATAACGAAGTTGGCATTTGCATTAATTTTTATTTTGCTTTTTATTTATATTATTCGCTATATTAATAAAACGAATCGTGACTTGAATAAATTCTTAGAAACCATTCAATACCCTGATTATATTTTAAATGAGCAAACATCTGACTTGTCTTACAGTCAGTTAAATGAAACCTATCATATAATAACCGAACAACTAAAACAATCGTGGTTAGCAAAAGAGAAGCAGCAACAATATTTCAAATATACCCTGGAGAATATCCCGGTAGGAGTGTTAGCTTTTGATACGGATGGAAATGTTGAATTTTGTAATCAGGCTGTGAAAAATATTTTTAATGTTATTCAGTTAAAGCATGTAAGTAAACTTGGCAAAGCAGGAGAGAGGTTATTAAACATAAAACCCAGGCAAACACGAATCCTTACTATTGAGTCTCATCTTGAAAAACTAAAGATTTTAGCTCAATCGGTTCAAATAAAACAGGATAATAATATAATCAATATCATTACTTTACAAAATATTAAAACCCAACTGGAAGAAAGTGAGATTGAAGCCTGGCAAAAATTAATTCGTGTGCTAACTCATGAAATCATGAATTCGGTAACGCCCATAAAATCGCTTACCTACAGTATGCAGAAGAAATTAAGTGCAGATGAAAAATCTGAAGTTGATAAAGCGCCAATTTTAAAAGGATTAAACGCTATTGAGACCCGAAGCCGGGGTTTATTAAGTTTTGTTGAGTCGTATAAAAATCTTACCCAAATACCGAAACCTGCTTATCAACGGGTCTATATTAAACATTTGTTTGATAATATTACTGAATTACTGTTTAGCGAGTTAAAAGAACATAAGATTAATTTGAAAAAGATATTGATTGCTGATGAAATCTCTGTAGTTGCTGATGAAAAGCTGATTACTCAGGTCTTAATTAATTTAATTCGTAATGCTGTAAAAGCGCTTAACGAAAAAGAAGCTGTGCCTGCCGGGAGGCAGGAAAAGGCCATTGAGCTTAGCGCAGACTATTATAATGAAAACAAAGTTAGGATTCAGGTTAAGGATAACGGAGCCGGAATCCCTGATGAGTTGCTGGATAGAATTTTTATCCCATTTTTCTCTACAACCGAAGGAGGATCTGGTATTGGACTTTCATTTGCTCGTCAGGTGATGATTCTGCACAATGGTCGAATAGCGGCTAATTCAAGCCCTGGAAATGGGGCAATATTTAGTTTGTATTTTTAAGCTTTGGAATATAATATATTAATCATAATTTTTACGCATAAATTCAATTACTATTTGTAATTTTGAGGGATAAAAAAAGAAAAAAGTCGCCACAAAGGGTACATAAACGTACGTGGATGGAAGTTCCACCGGCTCAAAGGCCCGGGAAAAACCCGGGCTGTTTTTTGCTATATTGTTACTCCTGATAAATGATCTAACGTATCGTCGTTGGTTGTGTAGTATGATTTCATTAGGTTTGCCGTTAAACATGAATGGATTGGGATAACTCCAATCATATCTCCAATTTTTACCGATTTCAACAATTTGTCTGTTGCTTGAATCGTTCCATGCTCTTGCGAAAGTTTGGTCACAAAAATTTTTTCATTCGGTTTTTCCCAGCCTTTTGAACTGAATGTTACTACCTGTCCGTAAACTTGTTGATTGTTGATTACGAGAGCATCTTTTGAAAAATGTACACCGCCACCATGTACGACTATTTCTTTCCTTTCATCATGAATGGCAACCACAGGACATCCCACAACTACAGCTATTTGATTAAATTCACATGTCCCCAGCATATATTGCATTAAATCATAAAAAACAAAATTTCCGGGACGTATCTCATCAATCGTCTTGAAATCATTTAACAGGCTGCATGATGGGGTGTCGCCGGTTGAAATGATTATTTGCGGATAATCCTTAATATACCTGTCTTTTAAGCTTTTCAACTGCTCGGCGCTGTGGTTAAAAATATGCTCTATTTCATTTTTGTCTTTTGCATGATAAGTATCTCCTGAATGTACCAGGAAGCCTTTAAAAAACAGGTTGTCACATGCAGCTGCCTGGAATAGGATATTGTCAATCAACGGAATATTCTTAGCTTCAATTCCTGTCCGGTGGTAACCGGTATCGATCTTAATAAAATAACCTACAGGAAATTTTAATTTTTTGCATAAGAATTCAACCGACTCCGTATTTTCTACCGTAACATTTAGCTGAACTTCTTCGGCCAGCTCATTTAATGTTTGTATTTCGCGAATATTTACAGGAAAAGCGATAGTAATATCTTTCCAATTGTCGTTCGCAAAATATTGAGCCATTCGTACCGACGAAACAGTAATTTTTTCAACACCCGCTTGAGCAAACCATTTCCCTATGGTTCTCGATTGGTGGGTTTTAAAATGTGGTCGGAAAATTAAATGATTTGCTTTGGCTTTATCGACCATAAAATTGATATTGGCTATGCATTTTTGCTGGTCGAGAATAAGTGTTGGTTCGGTTAAATATTTAGTGAACATTTTTTTTAAAGATTTAATACATCGTATTCAAACCTTACAAATGTAAAATTTATTCGTGGTTTTCGGTTGAGTTCGCAAAGTTAATTCCCGGATACAAATGTAAAATGAACATTTTTTTCAAGGTGTTGTTAATTAAATTGACAGAAATATTTTCTTAATAATTTAGAAATTATTTTTTTGTTCTTGTATAGATTAATCAACAGCAGCTTTAATTTAAAAAAATTCGATTAGGTTAGGGGAGTAAATAAAACAATTTGAAGTTGCTGTTGTGGTTAGGCATCTTACAGTAATGGTTGATTGAGTATAAATTGATTAATGTTGATGATTGATTAATTTATTTATTGTATCGAAGTTTGAATTATCAAGTAAGATTATACTGTTAAGATGCCTTCAGCTCACAAGGGATCTACTCTTGTGAGCTTTTAAATTAAACCCATCTTTTTTGCTCTTTTTTCCCAGATTTTTTTAGCTTGCTCCTGCATATTTTCAACATTATCGAGTTCATCCATTATTTCTGTTCCCAACAGGGTTTCAATAATATCTTCCATGGTTACGATACCTGCCATTTCCCCATATTCGCCAACTACCATAGCGATATGTTCTTTTTCATCAATCAGTTTATAAAACAATCGAATAATAGGCATCTTTTCATTAACCACTTTTATCTCCCGCAGGATATCTTTTAGAAGTACCTGATCTTTTTTATCGATGATTGCATGCATTATATCGTCTTTTAAAACATATCCGGTAAAATTATCGATGTCTTCTTTAAATACAGGAATTCTGGAAAATCTGATGATTTCGTTTTGTTCATAAAATTTTTTTATGGTAATATCTTCTGGAGCCGCTAAAACAACCGTTCTGGGTGTCATGATACTCTTAACCACAACATGGTTAAATACCATGAGATTCATTAGAATTTTGGATTCTTCTTCTTTGAAAATTCCATCTCTTACCCCAATCTCAGCCATTGCATGAAATTCTGAACGGCTAAGTACGCTTTCGGTTTTCTTCTTACTTAATAAAACAGTAATTAGTTTACTTAACCAAATGATAGGATAAAGTGGCGAATAGATCATAATGTTTAATGTGGTTGCAGCAAATGGAGCCAACTGTTTCCAGTAATTTGCCCCAAGTGTTTTAGGTATTATCTCCGAAAAAATTAAAATTATAAGGGTTAAAATAGCTGAAGCAATACTAACAAATTCATTGCCCCATAATATTTGAACCTGTCCGCCAACTCCTGCAGCTCCAATGGTATGGGCAAATGTGTTAATTGTTAAAATAGCAGCTAAAGGAAGATCAATTTTTTCTTTGTATTGTTGTAACCTTATGGCATATTTCTTATTCTCTTTTGCTTTTGAGGCAATATAACTTGGTGTAATACTCAATAATACCGCTTCAAGTATTGAACACAAAAAAGAAAAAAATAAGGCTACAAATAAATAGGTAAACAATAATCCCATTGTCATTTTTTATTTTTTGTACAAATGATTTGTTTTGATGTAATCAGATATTCCGCAAGGTAAAAAATATTGTACGTTTTTACCAATTTGTAATGATTTACGGATAAAACTGGACGATATCTCCATTAAGGGTGCATCAATCAATGATATATTCGGATAATTTTTGTATTCACCGATATCATATCCTGCCCTTGGATAAACCAAAATATCATAATTTGCTAATATCTTCTTGTAATTTTTCCATTGATGGAATGATTTAAAATTATCGGTACCTAAAATGATCTTAAATTGCTTATCGGGATATTTGTCCGATAAATAGTTTAATGTATCGATGGTGTACGATGGTTTGGGTAAATTAAACTCAACCGTTGATGGTTTTATTTTTGAATTATCGGACAACGCTAGTTGAACCATTTTTAATCGTTGGGTTTCGTCCAGCAGGGTTTCTTCTTTTTTTAGAGGGTTGTGGGGGCTAACGATTAACCAAATTTCATCCAGGTCCCCAAATTCAACGATATAATTGGCAATGGCCAGATGCCCGATATGTATGGGGTTGAAAGAACCAAAAAATAATCCGATGTTCATGGGTTATTATTGATTTATAAAATTGATTACAGCCCTTTTAGCTTCATTTACAGCTTGCCCAAGGTCTTTATTTAAAATAATCAGGTCGAATTGATGGGCAAATTCGAGTTCCTTTTTTGCTTTGGCAACTCTAATTTGAATATCTTCATTACTATCGGTTGACCTGTCTTTTAATCTTTGTTCTAACACTTTTATATTAGGTGGCATTACAAATATTGAGAGCGCTTTTTGTGGATATTTTTTTTTGATATTTAATCCACCAACAACATCCACATCAAACACTACGTGTCTTCCTTTATTCCAAATTCTTTGTAATTCGCTTTTTAGCGTACCATAAAAGCGGTTGTAATAAACTTCCTCCCACTCAACAAATTCATCTTTTTCTATTTTCTGTTTGAAATCATCGGTGCTTAAAAAATAATAATCTTTCCTATGTATTTCATTTTCTCTTTTGGGCCGGTTTGTTGCCGAAACAGAAAATTCCAATCCGATATTTTCAGCCAATAGTTTTTTTACAATGGTTGTTTTACCAGAACCCGATGGCGCCGAAAAAATAAATAGCTTCCCTTCCATTACAAAATATTTAGAACCTGTTCTTTTATTTTTTCCAGCTCATCTTTCATCAAAACAACATCTTTTTGGATATCTGAGTCGTTTGCTTTAGAACCAACGGTATTTATTTCCCGTCCAATTTCCTGGGCGATAAATCCTAATTTTTTACCAATGGCGTTGCCTTGATTTAACATTTCTATAAAATACTGACAGTGGTTCGTTAATCGTACTTTTTCTTCGGTTATATCCAGTTTTTCGAGATAATAGATCACTTCCTGCTCAAAGCGGTTCCTGTCCATTTCATTATCCTCTAAAAGTGCTTTGATATTATCTTTTAGCCGTTGTTTAACTTTTTCAATACGGGCATTTTCAAAGGTTGATATATGTTCTTTTAACTGTTCAATCGATCGTATTCTTTGTTCCATATCTTTCTGCAGATGCAAACCTTCCTGTAAACGAAATTCATTAACCTGCTTTATCGCTTTTTGAATGGTCTTTAAAATTACTTTCCACTCTTCATCATTAATTTCTTCATGTTCAACATCCAGCGTGTCAGGTAATCGCATGATGGTTTGCAACATATGTTCCTGAGCGTTGAGGTTTAATTCATCGGCAACGGTTTTTAATTGTTCGTAGTAATTTTTAACCACTGCAGTATTGATGGTAGTAGATTTACTGTCGTTAGAGCTTTCATAATAAAGTACAAATTCAACTTTTCCTCGCGCTAAAGTTTTTGAAATTTCCGAGCGGATTTCCAGTTCTTTTTCGCGATATATGCCGGGTATTTTTGGAAATATATCGAGGTTCTTACTGTTTAAGGTTTTTATTTCTACCGTTACTTTTTTGTCTTTTAATTCACATTCGGCTTTTCCATAGCCGGTCATTGATTTTATCATGATGTTTTTTCAAAAGGTTCGAATTTATAGGGCAAAGGTAAGAAAAATAGTTAACAGGTATTAAGTTTGTTTAAAGTTAATAGGGATAATTAAAAATTAAATAACTACTTTCTTTTTCCAGTTACCGGTAAGATAATAAATATAAGCTAATAATAAACCAATCATCCATCCTATAGGTATAGCCCACCAAATTCCTTTTTCGCCAAAGTGTTTGGATAATATCAATGCCCCGGGAATACGAACAACCCATAATGAAATCAATGTAGTAAACATGGGAATAATTGTATCACCGGCACCTCTCATTACGCCTGAAATTGAAAACATTGCTGTGAGAACGATATAGAAGGATCCAACAATTACCAGGTATTCTTGTCCGATACGTATAACCTCACTATCATTCGTAAATAAACCCATAATAAAATTTCCAAACAGAAGAACAGCAGCAGTAACGGTAAGAGAAATAACGGAAGACATTTTAAAGGTCGCAATGAAGCCTGATTTTACCCTTTCGATTTTTTTTGCACCCAGGTTTTGCCCAACAAATGTTGATAAGGCTGCAGCAAAATTCATGGCTGGCAAGGAGGCCAGTGAGTTAATCCTTGTTGCTACTGAGTAGGCTGCGATAACATTGGTGCCAAACGTATTCACAATACCGATTAAAGCCATCATACCCAATGCAACAAATGTTTGTTGTAAACCTGTAGGCAAACCGATACGAATACTTTTTTTGAAAATACTTTTATCAAAAATCAGGTTTCTAAATGTAAAATGAATGATTTTATGGTTCTTATTTAAATAAATGATAGCAGTTAAGAAGGCTCCTCCCTGTGCAATTACTGAAGCAATAGCAACACCTGCTATTCCCCAGTGGAATACAACGACAAATAACAAATCTAAACCGATATTTATAAAGGTTGAGATAATTAAGAAATACATGGGTGTTTTTGAATCGCCCAAACCTCTTAATATTGCACTTGTACCATTAAACCCGAAAGAAACAATTGCTCCTCCCATAAAAATGTTAAAATAGATTTTAGCCGTAGGAATAATTTCTTCAGGTAATTTTAAGAATTTAAAAATATCTTCGCTAAAAATTATGGCAATAATACTAATCGTGATAGAAGCAAAAAACAAGAAAATAAAAAGGGTGTCGATGGTACGTTTTACTTTTTCAATATTTTTAGCTCCAAAGTATTGAGAAATGACAATCATACTTCCCGAAGCAATGCCAATAATAAGTGATAAGAAAGCAAATATTATGGGAAATGAGGCCCCCACGGCAGCCAATGCTTCTTTACCGATAAAATTACCTACAATAATGCTATCGACAATATTATAAAGTTGTTGAAACACATTCCCAAGCAACATGGGAAGCGCAAATTTTAATATTAGCGGTCCCTCTTTTCCCTGTGTTAAATCTTTCATTTGTGATTTTTATCGCGGCAAAAATGATGAAATAAAATAGATTATCAAAATCAATTTTGAAGACTAACAGGAAAAATGTACAATTGTTTAGTAAAAAGCCCCGTAAGTTTTACGAGGCTTTTTTTAATTGTTTAGGCTCTTTCTAATTCAACAGTGAAGTGCCTCATAATGGGTGCCTCGGAAACTATTTTCAATCCTTTTGTTATTTGGTCTTTTCGGTCGAAAACATTCTTTAGCGCTACGGCTATCACATCCATGTGATTATTGGTATAAACTCTTCGGGGAATGGCTAACCGCAACAACTCAAGAGCAGGATAACGATTTTCTCTTGTTTCCGGGTCTCGATCTGCCAATAAGGTTCCAATTTCTACCCCGCGAATTCCGGCCTCAAGATATAACTCTACAGCCAGAGTTTGCGCCTGATACTGCTCTTTAGGGACATTGGGCAGGAATTTTTTTGCATCAACAAAAATGGCATGTCCTCCATAAGGTCTTTGTACCGTGATGCCAAAATCAGTTAGTTTGTTACCCAGGTATTCAACCTGTTTGATTCGCGTATCTAAATAATCAAACTCAGTTCCCTCATCAAGTCCCTGTGCCAGAGCATTCATATCTCTACCCGACATTCCGCCATAAGTTACAAATCCTTCGAACATGATATTAAAAACGGTTGCTTGTTTAAAGATATCTTCGCTGTTTAAAGCAATAAAACCACCCATATTCACAATCGCATCTTTCTTACTGCTCATCGTCATTCCGTCGGCATATGAAAACATCTCTTTTACAATTTCTTTGATAGTTTTGTTTTCGTATCCTTTTTCACGCTTTTTAATAAAATATGCATTTTCGGCAAAGCGAGCTGAGTCATAAATAATGGGTATTCCGTGTTGGTCGGCAAGCTTTCTTACTGCTTTCATATTTTCCATAGAAACCGGTTGCCCGCCTGATGAGTTACAGGTAACGGTTACCACAATAAAAGGAACTTTTTCTTTAGGATGTTTTTTAATGGTTTCTTCCAGTTTCTTTAAATCAATATTTCCTTTAAAAGGATGTTCTAGCTCTGTATCAAAGGCTTCGTCAATAGTGCAATCTACAGCTTTGGCTTTTCTAAATTCAATATGCCCTTTCGTAGTATCAAAATGAGAATTTCCGGGGACAATATCTCCTTCTTTAATGAGTACTGAAAAAAGTACATTTTCCGCAGCACGCCCTTGATGTGTAGGCAGGAAATAATCGAAACCAAGCAGCTCTTTTATGGTATTTTTTAAGTTATAATAAGATGAGGCACCGGCATAACTTTCATCACCTTGCATCAAAGCTGACCATTGTTTGTCGCTCATAGCGCCTGTCCCTGAGTCGGTTAAAAGGTCTATAAAAACTTGTTCGCTTTTTAAATTAAATAAATTATATTTTGCTTCTTTTATCCATTGTTCGCGTTGTTCACGTGTGCTTTTTTTGATGGTTTCTACCATCTTTATTTTATACGATTCTGCAAATGGTAATTCCATAATATATAAGATTTATGATTAAACAAATTGATTATAAAAATGAAAATAAATTTTTTGGGGAGGGTTTTTAAAAAAAGAAAGAATCTCTTTTTTTAATATTGAGGTAGATAAACTTATTGGTTACTCTTAATATGTCGAGCAAGTTTTTCATGTAACCTTTTTGTAATTTTTTCAGTTACAAATATAAAAGTTTCAAAAGAAATAAGCTAAAAATAAATATTTTTGTACAGCATAAGAGAAAATAAAGTAGTGTTTAAATCTCTTCAAGTGAAAAAGATATATTATTTTTGTGTTTTTTTATCAGATTTTTAAACCGGATAACGTTTTAATGATCAGATAAATGAGTATATATTCAAAAAGGGCATTCGGTATTTATGAAATATTTTTTAATTTTAACTGTAGGTTTATTTTTATTCTTTCATCAAGGAATTGGCTCTGCCGATACTTATTTCAAGGATAATAATTCAGCATTTATAAATCAATTTACTAAAGATACAACGACTACAGATTCTTTAAAATCTTATGAAAAACTAAATAATGAAGAACGCATTAAAGACACTTTAATGCAAATTTTAGGTATTAGTAACTCCGATGATAAGAATCGTACATTAGAGACCATTCCGAAGGATGACACTATTCATTTTACTCAAGATACTATTCAATTAGCACAGCCTTCGGAATTAGAAAAGAAGGCTATTCCAGTAAATGATTCATTAGGTTTTACAGGAAATGACACAATATATCAGGTCGATACCACCGCTGTGAGAGATACTATACTTTTCAGGGATACTATTTTTATAAGAGATACCCTTATTTTAAAAGATACCGTAAGTCATATAGATACAGTTTTTGTAGATGATTCAGTAATAACAAAAGAAATGACCTATGAAGAATATATGAATCACCTTGAGGATTCATTAGTTTTTGATAAACCGGACAGTTCATATTATGTTATCCGAAATATTCAGAAACTATTAACAAACGATTTGTACGAAGGAAATGATACTATAAGACAAGCCATAGATAAACTATTTCGGTATAAGCACAGCTATAAAAATATTGATTCGGTCAAAAGTTTTCTTCAATTAAAGGATAAGCAGCAAGAGTTTTATTTTTTATCGGAAGATACAACTGCTTATTTATTCAATGATTCTATAAAAAATGCCATCAGGTATATTTTAAATAGTATCCCTGAAGATTCAAGTAAACTTATTTTTAAAAATTCAGTTGAAGATTCAATACAATTTAAAACAGCCAAAGAACAGATTGATTCTATACATTTTAAAATTTATGATAATAGGGGAGAATATGCCCTTTTATGGATTAAAAAAACGGATGAGCAGGAATATGATTTAATTTTAGAAGATGGTACTTATATTGAAAAAGCTAAACAGCAAAAAATAATAGCGCGGGAGGTAGATACTGATAAAATCCGGAGCCATTTAAAAAAGGTTCGTAAGGTAGATATTATTGTTCCAATATGGGATATTGGTAGCACTGCCGATATTACGTTTAACCAGGGGTATCAGTCAAATTGGGTAGAAGGAGGTGAAAATAATTTATCTGCATTATCCATTCTCCGGTTTAATGCCGAATATACTTATGGAAAGCAACGCATCTGGGATACGGATATTGAATATAAATTAGGATATCTCAAAGCGGGAGACAATCCTTTACAAAAAAATGATGATCGGTTTGAGTTAAACTCTAAATATGGACGAACAGCATTTAATAACTGGTATTATAGTTTGTTATTTAATTTTAAAACCCAATTTTTAAAAGGATATGATTATCCTAATGATTCGGTTCCTGTTTCTAAATTTCTGTCTCCGGGGCATCTCGTATTTTCGCTGGGTTTGGATTACAAACCCAATAAAAATTTAACAGTTCTAATTTCACCAATTACATCGAAATTTACGATTGTATCGGATACAGCAAATTATGATCAAACCCGTTTTGGTGTTGGGGCAGATGAGAAAATAAGAAAAGAGATTGGTGCTTATGTTAAGGCTATCTGGAAATACAACATTACCAAAGATATTTTCATGGAAAATAAGATTAACTTTTTTACCAATTATACTAATAATCCACAAAATATTGATGTTGACTGGGAATTAAATATTAAGATGAAGCTTACCCGTTATATCAATATGTCATTAAATACACAAATCATTTATGATGATGATGTAGATATTCCTGTATTTGAAGGAGGAGAACAAGTTGGCGTAACCAAAGGGGTACAGTTCAGAGAGGTGATAGGAGTTGGTTTTTCTTATAATTTTTGAAAAATATGACAGCGTAGTCAGTGTATTATCTATTTGGACTATTTCGTTTTCTTTTCCACCTTTTATGCGACCAAAGCCAGTTTTCCGGATTTTCTTTAATAATCTCTTCCAGCTTATGCATGTATATTTCAGTAATTTGGCCCTCATTGGTTTCGGTTGGTTTCTCAATTAATTCTTCAGCCGTAAGTTCGTAATACCCTCTTTTTACTCTTTGAATTTTTAAAAAAAGTAAAGGATAATTATTATTTCTTGCATGCTTTTCGGGCCCATGCAAACATGCTGTATCTTGATTCAAGAAATTTACCCAGTACGCCTTTTTTAGCGACGAAGGACTTTGATCGGCTACAAGAATATAAATGCATGATTGATTTTTATATTTCTTAAAGGTCGCTGATGTTTTATAGATGGATTTTAATAACGTCCCATTTTCAGCTCTAATTTTTTTTAAGAACCGGTCTATGTATTTATTCGTTAATGGCTTATAAAAAGCTATTGCTTTATTTTTTATTTGTAAACTGCCGGCAATAGCACCCCATTCCCAATTGCCGTAATGTGCGGCAACACCAATAATACTTTTTCCCTGGTAATAATATTGGTTTAATAATTCCGGGTTATTAATTTTAAAGCGCTTTTTTATTTCTTTATCAGAAATAGTAAATCCTTTAATGCTTTCTACAAGAATATCTGTAAGATTAACATAAGTTCTTTTGGCTATTCTTTTTATTTCTTTATCAGACTTTTCAGGAAATGAACTCCGAAGATTAGTTAGGGTTACTTTTTTTCGGTATTGAAAAACATAATAAAATAAAAAAGCTAATAAATTCGAAAATTGATATAGAAACCAAAAAGGAATTATTGCAATAATATAAATTGAAATTAAGAAAATAATATAAATAAAAAACTGCATTATTGTTTTAGGGAATTATTAAAAAGGGAGATTATTGTTTATTTTTTAACCGTTTAATGTATTTTTTGTATAATTCGTTTTTAAACTTCTCTGCCTCTTCCTGTCTTTCTTTGTAGTCAGATCTGGATTCGCTTTTTCTTTTAGGTGCAAATAATGCCGACTCTTCCAATTCTTTGGCGAATTCATCTTCATAATAATAATCAATTAAAATTTCAGGATGAAGATCCCAAATGATTATTGTTTTATCACTCGAACCGCTAATGATATGTTTGTTGTCATTACTTATGTCTACTGCATTTACAGGCATTTTGTGTCCAATAAATAGATGTATTTGTTCGCCACTCTTTACATCCCATAATCGTACCGTTGCATCATAAGAAGCAGAAACCAGATATTGTCCATCTGAACTGAATGTTACATCCATCACACTTCTTTCGTGTTTATCTAATAGATGTAAGATTTCTCTTTTGTTTATATCCCAGATTTTAATATTTCCGTCACGTCCTGCACTAGCTAATAATTTTCCGTCCGGACTAAAATCAAGTGCATATACATTTCCTCCATGAGCACTGAATGTATGGATTATTTTAAAGTTGTCAAATGTAAATAATGCAATAGTTCCATCCCTGCTGCCACAGGCAATGAAATTATTAACAGGATTTATTGCTGTAGCCAGAATGCTTTTTTTATCAATATCGAAAACATGGATTGTCTCTCCTTTGAAAATATCCCAAACTCTGAAGTAATTGTCGAATGAGCCGGAAACTACATACTTATTATCCTTTGAGACTCCAATAGACCAAACGGCTGTTGCATGACCGTTTAAAGATTTTATATAGGTTCCATCTTTTTCCCATATTTTAATGGTATTATCACCCCCACTTAAAAAATTTTTTCCGTCATGGGTATATGCTAAAGCGTATATCGGGCCGTGATGCTTTTCAATGATGCTTGTCGGGTTTAAAGTATTAAAATCCCAAATGATGAAACTTCTATCTGACGAACCTGTTAAGAAAGATTTCCCATCAGGAGAGAAACAGACTGAATGTACTTCGTCTGAATGATTTTTAAGTTCAGTTCGTATATGTTTATCCTTTTGAGAAAAACAATAACCCTGGAAAATGATTAGCAAAAAGATTAACCCTTTGATTATGAATTTATAAAAGACCATAAAAGAAATGCTTCCCTAATTAAGAATTATCTGTTCCGATCGATGATAAATTTAGTTATTATTAAGCCACAGGCAATCCCTCCTCCTATTGCTATTCCTGTATTTACATCGCCAGATGAGTTTGAAATAAAGTTATCCGGGTTGTTGGTAAGGATTAGCGCAGCTGATGCAATTGCAATACCTCCGGCAACATATAACATTAAATAATCGTCTTTTCCTCTTCTTCTTAGCCTGGCATAATCCTGGGTTTCTTTTATGTCAAGGTTAAGAAGTTGTGTTTTAAATTGCTGATAATTTGCATTATATGCAAATTGAGCGTTTTTATATTGTAGTGATGAACGTAGGTTTTCTGTATTATCTCCTAACAGGGTTGGCTCGAAAGAATAAGATACTTTGAAGAGTAACAAACAAAATGTAATCAAAAACAGTTTTTTCATTTTAATATTTTTTTTTGCTTTTAATCAAAGCATTTTTATGAGTTTTGAATGTTTATTCAAATTTAAAACTTCTTTTTTAAAAAAAATCTTTTGTTCGGATTTTTATGATTAAAGGTTGATAATTTTACTTAAAATCAATTATTTAATAAGTAAAAACTATACAAATATAGTTTCATTTATGAATTAACCATGAAGTTTTATAAAAAAGAGGTTGTCCAAAAAGTATTTGTGGAACCCTGCTTGCAGCAGGCAAGTTCGTGATTCCTTTGTGTGACCCAGCCTGCCGGCTGGCAGGTTTGTGGTATAATCATAAAATATTGATATGCAGAACATCGCAAACCAGCCTGCCGGCATGGCAGGGAAGTCGTGAAGTTTCGCTAAGCAAATGAATAATCAATTTACCATTTTTAAATACTTTTTGGACAGCTCCTTTAAATTTCATAGGTATTATTAGATTTTTAGTTGTTGGTTTGGTCTTATTTTGCTGAATTTCAGGATAGCGTTCTTTTAAAAGTTGGTTTCTTAATGAATCCATTTGTTTAATCATTTCTTCAAATTGTAATCTCTCTTCTTGAAATTGTTGCATAAAGTAATCATGCTCAAGAAAATGTTTTTCATAAAAGGAATCTCTTTCGAAGAATTGCTTAAAAGAATCCTTTATTATATCAGGACTACGGTCAAAAAACTTGGGTTGAAAACTTCGAAACAGACTGTCAATGTTTATATTTCTCTGTTTACTGTCAGAGTGGGTTTAAATGTATGAATAATTGGAGTTGTATCGGATGATGTCCCCTTTATCATCATAGGCTTTATTAACTTTAATATCAATCTTTGGATTTGTTTTTAAGGTATCTTGCTGTGGTATATCTTTCTTATCCGATTGGGTTTTGTTTAGATTGACTGAAAAACCGGAAATTGTCCCTAGCATTAAAAAAGTAACAATAAGCAATAATGTTTTTTTGTTTTTCATCATTACCTCCTTTCTTTTTTAGTGAATAGAATGTATTTTTTTCCACCATTTAAAGTATTGGTTGTCAGTAATTATCTTTTCACCAATTTCTTTTTCAAATAATTCTTTTTCTTTTGCAGTCAGATGTCTTCTTTTGATATGGTAATTCCAGTCATTCCTCACCGGAATGTAATAACCGCCAAGAATTGAATGTGAAGGTTTAAAAAATAACTCTTCAGCCATAACCATTATTTTTTTAATTATTGATTACTCTTTTTGCTCATTTAAAGCCATAAGCAGTTTGTAAAAGATAGAGTTCAAATTTTGTGCCAACGTATTGGAGTAAAGTTGGTTATGTCAAAATGTCGTTTTGGGCATATTTATAATAACCAGATATCCAATACCAGTTCGGTAATGGTAAATACTGCAAAGATGATACTGGCAATTCCATTGGTTGTAAAAAAGGCCAGGTTAACCCGACTTAAATCGTTGGGTTTAACTAACAGGTGTTGGTAAATTAACAGAATGATAAAGAGGATACTGCCTATCCAGTACATTAATCCAAAACCGGCAATTAGTCCTGCAATGATTACAATTGCTGCCGATAAAAAGTGCAATAGGATAGAAGCGCTTATTGCACCTTTTCGTCCAAAAAATACAGGGAATGATTTTAATTGTTCTTCCTTATCAAAATCTAAATCCTGTAAAGCATAAATAATATCAAATCCGCTAACCCAAAAAAGCACCACAAAGGAGTAAAGAATAGGTAATAAGTTAAATGTCCCTGTAACTGCTAAGTATGCACCAATTGGTGCAAGCGACAAACCTAAGCCCAGGATTAAGTGACATATAGCCGTAAATTTTTTGGTAATGCTATACCCTAAAATAATTAAAAGGGCTACAGGCGAAAGATAAAACGTAATTTTATTAATAAAGTAGGTGGTTAAAATAAATAGTAAACCATTAATAATTACAAAAATTAATGCTGACTTTGCTTTAATAATACCAGAAGGGATTTCGCGAAACGAAGTACGGGGATTTTTGTTATCAATCTCCCGGTCAACGAAACGATTAAATGCCATGGCAGCATTTCTGGCAAAAATCATACACAACACAACAAGTCCAAACAGTTTCCATTCAAATTGGGCATTGGTTTGATATAAGGCTAAAAAATAGCCGATAAATGCAAAAGGCATGGCAAAAATAGTATGGCTGAATTTTACGAGGGAAAGGAAATCTTTAACTTTAGTTTGCGTTTCTTTAATCATAAAATTGAGTTATATCCATTTAGCAATACAGCTTGCTTATACCATTTTAAATTATTTGAGTAGTCTTTGATAAAGATTGTAATTTTCATTGTCAAAACAAACAAAGTATACCTTTTCTATCTGATTAGTATTATCCAAAAAACCGGTAACTGTTTTTATGGCTGTTTCAGCGGCTTTATCTTTCGGGAAACCATATACTCCCGTGCTTATGTTTGGAAAAGCAATGGTTTTAATGTTGTTTTCTAAAGCAAGGTTTAAACTGTTTTTGTAGCAATTAGCGAGTAATTCGGACTCATTATTTTGGCCACCGTGCCAAACCGGTCCAACAGTATGGATAACAAATTTGGCAGGAAGGTGATAACCTTTGGTAATTTTGGCCTCCCCGGTTTCGCAACCGTTTAACGTTTTACACTCTTCAAGCAGCTCATCTCCGGCAGCCCTATGGATAGCGCCGTCTACACCCCCTCCGCCAAGCAGAGATTTGTTGGCCGCATTTACTATGGCATCAACTTCTAATTTGGTGATGTCGTCCTGAATAAGTTCAATTTTTGACATGGTTTTAAACGTTTAGGTGTTCGGTTGTTGAACTTTTTTGTGCATTTTCCATTCCTTCTTTAAAAGCTCTTACATGGGTATCCCAGTTAAATATTACCTCAAGCAATAAACTGAAAAGTATGCCTAAAATGAATGCAATAATTTCTCTTTTGGTTATTTTTTTCATTTTATCAAAATATAAATTATCGAATTTGAGCTCCAGTTTCCTTTTCAAAAACCCTGATAAAATTATTCATAATTTTATCAATTTGCTTGTCGGTAAGTGTTTTGTTTTCGTCTTGTAAGATAAAACTTACTGCATATGATTTCTTATGTTTACCCAGTTTCTCTCCTTCAAAAACATCAAATAACGAAACCTGTTTTAAAAGTTTTTTCTCTGTTTTGTAGGCCAGTTCTTTTATTTGACTGAATTGCACTTCCTTATCAATTAAAAGGGCAAGATCTCGTCTTACTTCAGGATATTTGGGTATTTCGGTAAACCTGATATTGTGTTTTGCCGTTGCTTTTAACAGATTGTCCCAATTGAATTCGGCATAATATACCGGAACATCAATATCAAATGTTTTTAAAATTTTTTTCTTTACAAAACCAAAATCAACCAAAATTTGGTTATTTAATGAATAATTTAACCCGTCGGTAAAGATATCTTTCTTTACTCCGTTTTGTTGAATCTGGTTTAGATCTATGCCTAGTTTTTCTACTATATTCTCAACAAATGATTTTAAGTAAAAGAAGGTGGTCGGTTCTTGTTTATTAACCCAGCTTTCGGGTGTTTTATTTCCGGTAATAAAGAGTGCCGTTTGCCGGTTTTCGTTAAATTTCTTCAGCGGATTTTCGCTTTCTGTTTTTTTCTTGTAGTAGCAGTTTCCAAATTCGTATAATTTTAAATCCGGATTACGCCGATTAATATTATGAGCAATGGACTCGAGTCCACCAAATAATAAGGTTTGCCTCATTACATTTAGATCGTTACTAAGCGGATTGAAAATCGGTACTAAATGATCTGCCGGATAGGATTTTAAATGAGTATAATATTCAGCTTTGGTTAACGAGTTGCACATGATTTCATGAAAACCGTTGGCTGTTAAAGTTTCTGAAATCAGATTTTGAATTTTTTCTTTATCGGGTTTTTGTGAGTAGGAGATACTTGAATTTACATGTTCAGAAATCTCAATGTTATTATATCCGTAAATTCGAAGTATTTCTTCAATCACATCAGCTTCTCTGGTAACATCTACCCTGTAAGTTGGAATCTCTAGGGTTAAAAGCTCCTCTTTTTCATGGGTAATTTTAATATCCAACGATTCAAGAATCTTTTTAACGATATCCTTCTCTATCTCTTTCCCGGTTAGTCGTTGTAAGTTTTTAAGCGTTAATTCAATAGTGCAGCTTTTAACCGGATTGGGGTATATGTCAACAATATTGGAAGATATTTCTCCACCGCCCATTTCTTTAATCAGAAGAGCTGCCCTTTTTAGGGGGTAAATCGTGTTATTTGGGTCTGCACCACGCTCAAAACGGAACGATGCATCAGTATGTAAACCATGTCTCTTAGCTGTTTTTCGAATATATACCGGATTAAAGAAAGCGCTTTCGATAAAAATATTTTTGGTGTTTTCCGTTACTCCTGATTTTATTCCTCCAAAAACCCCGGCAATACACATTCCTTCTTTTTGGTTGCAAATCATTAAATCATCGGCTGATAATTTTCTTTCTTTTTCATCAAGGGTAGTGAAAACAGAACCTTTTCTTAAAGTTTTTATGATTACTTTATTTCCTTCAATTTTATCGGCATCGAAAAAGTGTAAAGGTTGACCGGTTTCGTGTAATACAAAGTTGGAAATATCTACCAGATTATTAATAGGGTTTAGTCCAATAGCTTTTAACTTATTTTGTAACCAAACGGGCGATTGACCTACGTTAATGTTAGAAACGGTAATTCCGGTATATCGTGGGCAGGCTTCCGTATTTTCTATCTCAATATCAATGGGTAGGTTGTTGTTATCTGTTTCAAAATGTTCTACCGATGGTTTTTTGATACCGGTTTTTTCTTTAAGATTTAAATAAGCAGCCAAATCCCTGGCCGTGCCAATATGCGAAGCGCCGTCTATTCTGTTGGGGGTAAGCCCGATTTCGAAAATGGTATCGGTTTCAATCTCAAAATATTGATTGGCAGGCGTGCCTACTTTTGCCGAGTTATCCAAAACCATGATTCCTTCGTGTGAGGTGCCCAATCCAATTTCATCTTCGGCACAAATCATTCCTTCCGAAACTTCTCCACGTATTTTTGCTTTTTTTATTTTTAATTCATCCTCACCAAAATATAAAATTGTACCTACTTTTGCCACAACTACTTTTTGTCCTTCCGCTACATTGGGGGCCCCACAAACAATGGGGAGTTCTTTCCCTTCGCCAATATCTACAGTAGTTATACTTAGTTTGTCGGCATTTGGATGTTTTTTGCAGGATGTAACTTTACCAATGACTAACCCTTTTAGTCCTCCTTTTACCGACTCAAAATGCTCTATACCTTCAACTTCTAATCCCGTGTTGGTTAAAATTTTTGCTGCTTCGCTGGGCGATAAATCTGTATCGATATAATTTTTGAGCCAGTTGTATGATATCTTCATATGATTAAATTAATTTACGAATTTAAATAAAGAGCAAAAATATAAAAAAATGAGTAAGTATTAATCCTTGAACCGGATAAATTCCTGCTGACAAAAATAATGAGCGTTTGTTATTAATACATCGTATGTTAATGATTATAGCTAATTTAACTGTAATTTAAAAAATGATTGTATGGAAACTCGGGCGAATTGAATATCTTTGCAATGGTAAATATAAATTAAAAAAGTGTTGAACATTGGAAAAAAATAAGCCTTTAATCCTAGTTACAAATGATGATGGAGTGCATGCAAAAGGGATTCATGCACTCATTGAGATGGTAAAACCTTATGGAGAAGTTATTGTTGTTGCGCCTTTACATGGAAATTCAGGAATGGCTCATGCCATAACGGTGAAGGTTCCTATTCGGTATAAAAAGTTAAAAGAAGAAGATAACGTAACGATATATGGTTGTAACGGAACACCTGTTGACTCAGTTAAACTGGCCATGAGTGAAATTGTTCATCGGACACCTGATTTGTTGGTTTCTGGAATTAATCACGGTTCCAATGCCTCTGTAAGCATTGTTTATTCCGGAACGATGGGTGCTGTGATCGAAGGTTGTATCTATGGAATTCCATCCATTGGTTTTTCTCATCTGGATTATTCAAGCAGTGCTGATTTTACCGCTGCAATCCAATATGGACGTAAAATTGTTGAAAATACATTAATTAACGGATTGCCCGAAAGTACCTGTCTTAATGTTAATTTTCCACCGGTACCTAAAGAAGAAATTAAAGGAGTTAAAATTTGTAGGCAGGCTAAAGGGGTTTGGAAAGAGGAGTTTGAAAAACGAGTTGACCCGCGTAATAGTGAATATTTCTGGCTTACCGGATATTTTGAAAACACAGAGAATGGTTCTGCTGATACTGATGAATGGGCATTGGGGAATAATTTTGTCTCGATAGTGCCTATAGAAATTGATTTTACTGCCTACGATAAAATGGACTTCTTTAAGCAATGGAAATATGAAATTTAGAACTAAACTAAATAATCTTACCTTAGGGCTGATTCTGGGTTTTTTAGCGCCCATTGTTACGATGTTGATTGTCTATTATTCTAAGTTTACTCAATATTTTTTCACAGAACTAATTGATTATTTAATCGATACCCAGGTTTTTACCAAAATTATGAGCTTGTGTGTTATTCCAAACCTGATTCTCTTTTTTGTTTTTATCTGGTTAAATTATTTGTATTCGGCACGGGGTGTCTTAATGGCTACAATAGTATTTGCTATCTTTGTGTTTGTTACAAAGTTTGCTTTATAAGTTTATCAAAAAAAAATGAAATATTATTTAATTGCAGGTGAAGCTTCCGGCGATTTACACGGATCGAATTTAATGAAAGGATTGAAAAAAGTTGATACCGAAGCTGAATTTCGTTTTTGGGGAGGTGATTTAATGCAACAGCAAAGCGGCTCTTTGGTTAAGCATTATAAAGAAACTGCTATCATGGGGTTCCTGGAGGTAGTTTTAAATCTTCGTAAAATCAATAATTCTCTTAAAACCTGCAAAAAAGATATTCTGGAATATAATCCGGATGTATTGATTTTAATAGATTATCCGGGATTTAATTTGCGTATAGCCGAATTTGCCCAATCAAAAGGAATAAAGGTATACTACTACATATCACCCAAAATATGGGCCTGGAAAGAATCCCGAATAAAAAAAATAAAAGCTTTTGTAGACCGCATGTTTGTGATTTTTCCATTTGAGGTAGAGTATTTTAAAAAACATAACTATCCGGTTGACTATGCAGGGAACCCTTTGCTTGACGCTGTGCAGGAAAAAATAAATGAAGAGGGGAGTTTCGATGAATTTATACATCATAACAAACTGAAGGATAAACCAATTATTGCCATATTAGCCGGAAGCCGTAAACAAGAGATTGACAAAAACCTGGGGGTGATGCTCGAGATTATTAATCAATATAAGAATTATCAATTTGTTATTGCTGCTGCTCCCTCTATTGAACCTTATTATTACCAGAAGTTTGTTCAAAACAATAAAGTAGACGTAGTTTTTAATCAAACCTATGATGTATTAAAACATGCTGAGGCTGCCCTCGTAACTTCTGGAACAGCAACCCTGGAAACCGCTTTATTTAGTGTTCCACAAGTGGTTTGCTATCGAGCGGGGAATGTCTCTTACTTTATTGCAAAGCAGTTTGTAAAAACACAATATATTTCATTGGTAAATATTGTAATGAATGCCGAGGTAGTTAAAGAGTTAATTCAGTTTGATATGAATGCAGATAAGTTAGAAACGGAGTTAAATAAGCTCCTTTACGATAACGTTTATCGGCAGGAAATGCTTGATAATTATGAAAAGCTACGTAAAGAGTTAGGTGGAACAGGTGCTTCAGAAAGAGTTGCAAAATTGCTTTATAATTATTTGCAAAAGGATGTTAATCTATCCTGATAAGTTTATTTTTTGCTTCTTCATTTACATATATAATTGTTTCAGGGGCTCCCCGGTAATAGATTAATCCTGTTTTTAATATCTCTGCAGAAAGATATTCGGTTGAATGAATATAACAATCACCGATGCTTTCGCTTTTAATGGTGATTCTATGGGCTGTAAATTCATCGGCAAAAAGTTGTAAAGATGCCCTGGTCCATGCTTCAAAACTGTAAGTTCTACCTTTTAGAGTAATTTGCCCGCCGGATGTTCCTGAGTTAACCAAATAAAGATAGTCACAGTTTACTAAAACAGAGATTTCTGAGTAATCAGCTATAGAAAAGATCTGCAGTTCTTTGGTCTTTAACGTATCCATGCATTTAATGTCGGAAGGGCTGTTAAGTGTTATAAAACGAAGTGTGTCAACGGTAATGTGGAGTTCAATTCTGTCATAATCTCTTGACCATCTTGCATTATTCAAATTATCAATGATTAGTGTTTTTTCCTGATTAACCTCAAAAGTCAGATTGGGTATGAGGTTACTTCCTCCTTTTACAATTATTTTTTGAATAGTATCCTGGTATAGATAGACCTCAAAAATATCATTGACTTTAATGTTATGAAATGACTGGGTTTTTATCTCCCGGGTAATAACTTGTCCTTGATTAAATAAGGAATCATTACAACAAAAAAGAAATAAAATCGGAATTAAATAAACAAGTTTTTTCATATATTATATATTAAAAATCAATACTCTAAAAACATTTTAGTTAAAAGTATAACCAATACCCCATTCAATATAACTTGCAATAGCCCAATGTGATTTTAGGGTTAAGTTTGCAATATATTTTTCGGCAAACCGATAACGCAATCCTATACGACTGTATATCGGTGCATCTTCTTGAACCGGAACATAAATATATCCACCCAGGTTAATAATCATTGCTAAATTTCCCATAACCATTTCATGACCAATATTTAAGCCTATCTGGTATAAATTAGGATTGACAATATTTACATTTTGAGTGTTCCCCGGGTATTGTCTTTTCGTTTCATCGTAAAACAGGTCGAATCCTAAACTCCAGCGTCTTTTCAACGAATAGTTATGATGGTAGTTCAGCATGAATGATGAAGCATAAAAATATCCCGGCTCATATCTTGATATTGTTTTTATTCCCCCGGCATAAATTATCGTATATTCATTTTTATTTTCTATGTTGGGTAGTTTCAGTTGATATTTCACGGGTGGTTCGTTTAGATGATACAATAGTCCAATCGAACCGGATATTATATTTAATCCTTTGTTGGGTGATTTAACTTTTCCGTTGGAGAAATGGGTAAATCTAACGTTGTTGGTTAAATTTATCCTTTTGGATAATGAGATTTGCGATTGAATGCTAAGATCTATATAAATATTTAAATTCGATCCAATGGCTAAATTTTGAGGATTTTCATTGATATCAAAATGTTTGGTCAGATATGAACCCCCAAAACCTATTTGCCAGCTAAGACTTGAAGATTCCAGGTTTCCCCGGAAAGGTACTTTTATGTATGCATACAGTGCATTGGCCATCCCATAAACATCATCGTTACCTAAGTTTGAACGATAAAATCCGAGTCCATAATGGGGGTAACGGTAAAGTTGATTCCAGTATTTTTTTCCATAGGTGGCTTGATTAAATTTTATATCTATCGTTTGAATATGATCTTCAACAAAATATTCTATTATTTTATGGTGTGGCATCATAAATCCATAACCATAGTCAGTTTCAATCCCTAACCCGTTTGTTTTAAACCCTGCTATTTGGCCTAAACACGAAAAGGCATAAAAAGATATAATGATTAAAAGAATAAATCGTTTAAAAAGCATTTAACCCCTTTAATGAAATGTATTACAAAAATAGCAATGATAAATTTAATTGATATGATTTTGAATAAAACATTTAAAAAGTAAATTTGTGTTCAAATTAATTGGAAGGAAATGTTTACACTCTTAAAAAAAGAAATTAATAGTTTTTTCAGTTCATTAACAGGATACATAGTTATTACTGTTTTTTTGATAGTTAATAGTTTGTTTATTTGGGTTTTTCCCGGTCAAAATAATGTGCTTGATGGAGGTTATGCTACCCTCGATTCGTTATTTACTATTGCGCCCTGGGTATTTTTATTCCTGGTACCTGCAGTTACCATGCGTATGTTTGCCGATGAAAAACATTCAGGGACCATTGAATTGCTTTTTACCCGTCCTTTATCTGATTTTCAGATTATTTTTGCTAAATATCTGGCCGCTTTACTACTGGTCCTTTTTTCATTATTACCAACATTAATTTATTTTTATTCGGTTTATCAATTGGGTAACCCTGTAGGCAATATTGATATAGGAGGAACATGGGGATCCTATATCGGACTGTTTTTTTTGGCAGCTATTTATGTGTCGATTGGTGTGTTATCATCATCATTTACTGATAATCAGATTGTAGCTTTTATCCTTGGAATGCTATTCAGCTTTATTGCTTACATTGGATTTGATTTTATGAGTGAGCTTTCAATCTTCGAATCAATAAAGGTTTTTATCATTAACCTGGGGATAAATGAACATTATAAATCCATGAGCAGAGGGGTAATAGACAGTAGAGATGTAATTTATTTTGTTAGTGTTATTGCTTTTTTCCTTTTAATTACCAAAACCATCTTACAAAGTAGGAAGTGGTAGTCTTTTAAATAATATCTAAAATGAAAAATCATAAGAAACAAAATATTATTCAATTATTGCTGGCTTTAATTGTTATATTACTCATCAACTATATCTCATCCCAAACGTTCTTTCGTTTGGATTTGACCTCTGATAAACGATATACTTTATCAGAGGTAACCCATGAATTGCTCGATTCGCTTGATGATATAGTTTATATTGAAATATACCTGGAGGGTGATATGCCCATTGGTTTTCAGCGGATGCAAAAATCAATTAAAGAGATGCTTGATGAGTTTCAGATTATTGCCGGAGGAAATATCCATTATTCTTTTATTAACCCCTCAAAATCTACTAATCAATCGAAACGAAACGCTTTATATCAGGATTTATATGAAAGAGGTTTAGAGCCTTCAAATGTAAAGGAAAGAGATGAAGAAGGAGGTATGGCACAAAAGGTTTTGTTTCCCGGAGCAATAATTACTTATGGGGGTAAAGAAACTCCTGTAAATTTTTTAAAAAATAATCCTGCATTTTCTACAGAAGTTAATCTTAATAATTCAATTCAGGATTTGGAATATGCTTTTGTTGATGCTATTCGGAAAATTACATCACAAAAGCACAAAAAGATAGCTTTTATCGAAGGGCAAAGCGAACTGGATGAATATGAAACAGGTGATATTACCCGTGAACTGGCAGAGTACTACTCTATCGACAGGCTAACCATTAAAGAATATTTAGGTATCCTTGATCCGTATGATGCAGTTATAATAGCAGGACCTAAAGAAAAGTACACCGAGAAAAGCAAGTTTATTCTTGACCAGTATATTATGAATGGAGGAAAAGTTCTTTGGTTTCTTGATGCGGTATCTGTAAATATGGATAGCTTATCAACCGGCAGTTCTACTTTTGCATTAATTAACGATGTTAATCTTAATGATCAGCTTTTTAAATATGGGGTACGTATTAATCCTAATGTTATTCAGGATGTACAATGTGCTTTAATTCCTGTTAACACTGCAGCTGGTGGTGCACAACCCAAATTTGTTCCCGCTCCCTGGTTATATTATCCTTTACTTATCCCGCCGGATAATCACCCTGTAACAAAAAGTTTGAATTTAATTAAAACTGAATTTCCTGGAGTTATTGATACTGTTGGTGTTGGAGATGATATAACAAAAAAAATACTATTATCATCTTCTGCCCATGCACGGGTTTTAGATGCTCCCTTATTGGTTAATCTGGCCCAGGTACAGGAGCAAATTAATCCTGGAGCATTTCATCAATCTAATTTACCCATAGCTGTCTTGCTGGAAGGTTCCTTTGAATCGGTTTTTAAAAACCGGTATCTTGAGAATATTGTTGGTGAAAGTGACGTTTCTATTAAAGAAACGAGCAAACGTACAGAAATGATTGTCGTTGCTGACGCGGATATCATTCGCAACGAGGTGAGAGAGCGTGCCGATGGAGTTTTTATCTCTCCGTTGGGTTACGACAGATACACCAAACAAACTTATGGGAATAAAGAATTTGTTATGAATGCCGTACATTATCTGGTTGATCAAAAAGGATTACTCGAGTTACGTTCACGTGAATTTAAGCTTCGTATGCTGGATAAAGCTAAAATAATTGACGAAAGATTGAGGTGGCAACTTATGAATACGATTATTCCGGTTATCTTTATTTTTATTTTTGGCGGAATCTTAATTTATATCAGAAAAAGAAAATATACCGTTTAGATGAAACGACCATTGAAAAATCTGGATAATACCTATAAAATCTTTTTTATTGCTCTTGTATTATTCATAATAGCTGCTATTTATTATTTTACCGAAAACAAAGGAACAATTAGTCAGCGGAGATTTAATTTTGCAGTAGAATCAACCGAGAAAATCGATAAAATTAAAATCTCTTCTGCGAACCAAAAACTTACCCTTGTTAAAGAAAACGCTCAATGGAAAATTAATGGTAAATACATCGCCAGGCAACGGTTGGTAGATAATTTTCTAATGGCATTAAACCGAATTCAAATTTCTACCCCTCTATCAGCTAATGAAAAGAAACAAACTGCCGAGATATTGGAAAAGGAGGGAAGATTGGTTGAGATTTTAAGTAATAAGCGTACGCTAAGAAAATATTATGTAAGTACACCCGATATAAATACAAATAAAACGTATATGATGATGGTTAAAAGGGGTGAGCCGATTGTTGTGCGTATTCCTTCTTTTAAAGGGTTGGTAGCTGAGTTGTTTATAACGGATGAGAATTTATGGCGCGATAAAACGATTTTTGATTATCAACCACAAAATATTAAAGCTATTCATGTTGAATACCCAAAAGAACCCTCTAATTCATTTGAGGTGATTCACTTGAGCGATGGTACCTTTGCCTTAAAAAATGAAGCTGAGAATATATTTGTGGAAGATTTTGAGGTAAAGAAAGTGGTTCGGTATTTTACCTATTTTCAAAAAATAGCGTTTGAACGTATTGAGAAGGAGTTATCGGAACATAAAAAAGACTCCCTTTTAATGTCAGCGCCTTATTGTAAAATCAGTGTTACCGATGTCGAAAATTATACAAACAGCATAACTATTTTTAGAAAACCAGCTGAACAGGAATTTGATGAATTTGGGAATAAAATAACGTTTGACTATAACAGGGCATATGCAATTTTTAATCAAAATAATGAGTTAATCATTATTCAATATTATATTTTCGATCCTTTATTAAAAGAAATTGATTATTTTCGCTAATATAAAAATCCTTTAACCATATTGGCTACTTGATTTTTTTTTTGTATTATTGATTTTTAAATCAACCATAAAAAAACCAATTAAATTTAAAATAAATACCAATGAAATTTGTTATATCCAGTACAGAGTTATTGAGTCATTTGCAGGCTATTAGCAGGGTAATTAGTGCCAAAAATACATTGCCGATTCTTGATAATTTTTTATTTCAGTTACAAGATAATGAGCTAAAAATTACCGCCTCAGATTTGGAAACAACCCTGATTACAACCATTGCATTAGAAAATGTAACAGATGAAGGCAGTATCGCTATTCCTGCCAGAATCTTAACGGATACCCTTAAAGAATTCCCCGATCAGCCATTAACTTTCGATATCAATACGGAATCATTTGGGGTGGTTATTACAACCGAAAACGGGAAATACAATGTCGTTGGACAAAATGGTGAAGATTTTCCCCAGTTGCCTATTATTAAAGACGAGCAAAAGACCTCTGTTCAGTTACCTTCTGAATTATTATTAAATGGAATTACAAAGACTCTTTTTGCTACAGCAGATGATGAGTTACGACCGGTAATGAATGGTATTTATATTGAGTTGTTTACTGATAGTATGACATTTGTTGCTTCTGATGCCCATAAATTAGTACGTTATCGAAGAATGGATGCTAAAGCTGATCAGGAGTCATCATTTATTTTACCTAAAAAACCCGCATCGCTTTTAAAAGCGATTTTGCCTAAAGAAGAAAATGATGTGGTAATTGAGTTTGATGATAAAAATGCATTCTTTACGTTGTCAAATTATAAATTAGTTTCCCGATTGGTTGAAGGTAATTATCCAAGCTACAATTCAGTTATCCCAACCAATAATCCAAATAAACTTACGATTGATCGGTTGGAACTATACAATGCACTAAAACGGGTTGCTCTATTCTCTAACCAGGCAAGTAATTTGGTGAAATTAGAGTTGAAAAATAATCAGATGAATGTTTCTGCTCAGGATATTGATTTTTCAATCTCTGCAAATGAACGATTAAATTCTCAGTATGAAGGAGATGAGATGGAAATTGGGTTTAAATCATCTTTCCTTATCGAAATACTTTCTAATTTAACATCAACCGATGTTTTAGCTGAGTTTTCAGATCCATCGAGAGCAGGAATCTTTTTTCCCGCAGAAAAAGAAAACGAAGATGAAGATGTGCTGATGCTGTTAATGCCAATGATGATTAAAGGATAAAAAAATATAGTATAAATACCTTGTAAAAGAGTTTCGGAGTGAAACTCTTTTTTTGTAAAGGGCAAAAATCAAAATAATGGATTTAGATTTAAAAAAACCAATTGTATTTTTTGACTTGGAAACTACCGGAGTTAATATTGCTAACGACCGAATTGTGGAGATTTCATTGCTGAAAGTATTTCCTGATGGTTCGGAAGAAATGAAAACCATGTTGATTAACCCCGGGATTCCTATTCCACCCCAATCAACAGAAATTCACGGCATCAAAGATGAGGATGTAAAAGATAAACCTACCTTTAACGAAGTAGGAAGAAGTATCGCTCAGTTTATTGAGGGATGTGATATTGCAGGATACAATTCAGGTAAGTTCGATATTCCTTTACTTGCCGAAGAATTTATTCGTGCCGAAATTGAATTTGACTTAAAAAAAATGCGGTCAATAGATGTACAGGTGATTTTTCATAAAATGGAACAACGAACCCTTAGCGCGGCCTATAAATTTTATTGTAATAAGATTTTGGAAGATGCCCATAGCGCCGAAGCCGATACAAAAGCAACATTTGAAATTTTAAAAGCTCAGCTCGAACGTTATACTGAACTTGAGAATGATGTTGAGAAATTGTCTAAATTTTCAACCCATAACACCAATGCTGATTTTGCAGGTCGTATTGTATACAATGATAAAGGTCAGGAAGTATTTAATTTTGGAAAATATAAAGGAAAAGCCGTTGAGTCGGTGCTTGATAAAGATCCCGGATATTTTGGATGGATAATAAATAGTGATTTTCCTTTGTACACGAAAAAAGTATTAACAGCTATTAAGTTAAGAAACTTTAATAATTAATTTAAACCGGTACATTGGACAAGAATCGTTCGTAGAATAGAAATTTAAAATTAATTCCTATGAATTATGTAGTAATCCATCATATGTTACAAAAAGATTTAACGGAAGAAATGATGCAGCCTCATGTTGAATATCTAAAGGAACTATTTGACAAAGGAAAACTTATCATTACTGGTCCTTTTTTGGATGAAAAACGAGGAGGAATGTTTGTTATTGATGTGGAAAGTGAAGATGAATTAATGGATATTGTAAATAATGATCCGGCTATAAAAAATGGAATATCAAAAAGTGAAGTAAGGCCTTACAAAATTGTTTTCCGCGATAATAAATGACTTAGGGGAGGATTTTTTTAATTAAGATATCATGAAAATAATTGCTATTGGTAGAAATTATATCGACCATGCAAAGGAATTTAATAACCCTGTTCCTAAAGAACCGGTATTTTTTATGATGCCCGAAACCGCTTTGTTACGGAAAAATCAACCCTTTTTTTATCCCGATTTTTCAACCGATATTCATTATGAGGTAGAGGTTGTGATAAAATTTAACCGGTTGGGAAAAAATATTGCACCCGAATTTGCGCATAGGTATTACAGCGAAATAGGTTTGGGGATAGATTTCACTGCTCGTGATCTGCAAAAAAAATGCAAGGAAAAAGGATTGCCATGGGAAATTGCCAAATCATTCGATGGAGCTGCTCCAATAAGTAATTTTTTACCAATGGAAAGAGCAGGCAATATTAATGCTATTAATTTTCGGCTTGAATTAAATGGGAATATCGTACAACAGGCTAATACTAAAGATATGATTTTCCAGGTAGACCAGCTGATAGCTTATGTTTCGAAATTTACAACCATCAAAATCGGCGATTTATTGTTTACGGGTACTCCTGCCGGTGTTGGTCCAGTAAAAATTGGTGACAGGCTTACAGCCTATATCGAAGATGAAAAAATGCTGGATTTTGTCATTAAATAAATTCTTCCTTTAATTTTTTAAAGAACTCTCTGGTTATTAAATAACGGGTTTGGTGTTTATTGTAGAATTCAGGATAATCCTTATACGTTAGTTTGAAATGCCGGAATCTATTGTCAATGTTTTGGATAACCAACGCTGGAAGCTGGTCTATCTCTATTCCTCTTAGCAGGTAAATTTCGGTGTACCGGATTACTCCAATATTACCAAAAGCATCCAAATCATCTGCATTACAAATAATGGACAAAAGAGAATCAGGGTTCTGTTTTTCCGGTTGGTAATTTTTGTCATCATGTTTTTCTATAGCCCACAAAATATCACTAAAATTTTTGGGTATTTCAAGGTTTTGATTTCTAAAATAAGCCTGACATATTTTTTTGCTTTCCTGTCCGTGAAATTCATCGATAGTATTGCTTAAACCGGTATCATGAAAAAAAGAGGCTATCATACAGCCTTGTATAAAATCATAATTAATAGGGATGCTTGGATGAAGAGTAGTAAGGATTTCTTTGCAATAGTTCCATACTCGGTAATGGTGATTATGGTCGTGTGATGGAATTTTCGAATTTGAGAAGAGTGACTGGCAAAAGCGATAAAGCTGATGGAGCCATTTCTTCTCAGTTTTTATTATCATGTAATTCAGGTCATTCATCCAGGTATTTCTTTTTTAAACAAAAATACTACCCTTTAAAAACAAAAAAGCAGAAAAGTTAATTTTTCTGCTTTTTTGAAGGAATTTTTAAAAATTTAGTTTCTAGATTGTTTTTCTTCGGTCATTTTAATAGCCATATCTAGTATTGTCGTGTCATCAATTTTTACGACTCCGCCATCGGGTCCCTGTGAAAAATGGATTCCGGCACTTTCGCCTTCGCGATAATTTGTGCCACCGAAGTAATTCCTTACCGTTTCTTCATTCAGGTTTAAATTGCTGGCAATCTTTCGAATTGCACCATGGGGTAAACGGTCTTTAATCTTTCGTAACTCATTGAATGTTATTGTCATAACGGGATTGTTTTTAGTTAGACACTGATTATAAAATTACTTAATTAATCCCGGAGAAAAAAATTTAAGTTTGATTTTAAGAAATTTTAACATTAAAATGAAAGTGAATTCAGGTCTCTGACAATATAAATATCATAATCACCTAAAAAAGTAAATCCAAGTTTTTTATAAATCTCTACAGCTTTTTTATTCGTTTGATGTACCTCCAGTTTTATCTGGTATCCTTTATTTTTGGCATGCTTTAATGATTCTTTGGTAAGCAACTTTCCCAAACCTTGATTTTGAAATTCGGGTTTCACACCAATATGATGCAGGTGGATTCTCCGTCCGTCGAAAGTCATCCAGGATGAACCGATGATTTCACCGGTTTCGGTATTTTCAATCACAATTAATCTTCCTCCGATCTCCAGGCTATGAGCAATAATTGTATCATCATCACCACGATGACTACCTCCCAAACCGGTAACTTCCCATAATTCCTTTAATTTTTTATAATCGTTATTTTGATAGTCTCTTACTACAAAGTTTTTATCCATAATTATGCTTCAACTTTTACAACATAAATTTGTCCTGAGCTATAATTAATTACTTTCACTTTTTGACCTTTTTCTATAAAACCAATTTCAGATTTTGCATCGTACATTTCATCCTCAATTTCTACTTTGCCGCTGGGCCTTAAATTGGTAAGTGCTATCCCTGTTTGTCCTATCACATCTTTTTGCTTGCTGTCAACGCCAACATAACCCTCATCTTTCTTTTGGGTTGAATTGAGCACTATCCATGAAAAAGTATTCGAAGTGAGCACTTTTTGACTCAGATAAAGTGATAAGATAAAAGCTATAAAGATTGAGATAGCTACTATCATAATGGATTTTAATACCATTCCTATAGCCTCCATAGAATGAAATTCAAATTCGAAGATGATATTATCGATCATACTAAGTACTAACCCAGCAAATGCAAGTATAACACCACTTATTCCGGCTATTCCAAACCCGGGAATAACAAATATTTCCAGTATAATCAGAATTAAACCAACCACAAAGATGACCATTTCCCAGTTTTCTGCTAATCCCTCCAGGTATAGCGGGGCAAAATACAAGATAGCTCCTAATATTGCAGCAGCCAGCGGGAAACCAATTCCGGGAGATTGTAATTCAAAATAAATACCACCTACAATGAGCATAATTAGTATACCCTGAATAGCAGGGTTTATCAGGAAGCTGATAAATTTATCCATGCTGGTTGGTTTATACTCATAAATTTCGTGATTTTTTATTCCTGCATAGGTTACTATTTCCTGAATACTTTCTAAAGAAGCTTCGCAGTATCCGTTTTCCATGGCTTCGCTTGCGGTAAAGGCAACAATCTTTCCGGTATCAGAAACATTTTCGATATAGATTGAAGGGTCAACCATAGCTTCTGCAATAACCGGGTCGCGATGCCACTTTACTATGGTGTCATTGCCTTTGATTATAGTGTCTTTTCCGTGTGCTTCGGCAGTAGCGCGCATGGTTGAGCGCATGTACGACTGATATTTTTCGGGCATAATTTTCCCGGTTTGGTCAACCACCGAAGCAGAACCAATTTTGGCTCCTTTTTTCATGTAGATACTGTCGGCTGCTATAGCTATTAATGCACCGGCTGATGCTGCATTGTTGGTTATAAAAGCATAAACCGGAACCTGGCTTTCCAGTATTTTGGTTCGGATGGAATCTCCCATGTTAACCATCCCTCCATAGGTATTCAGTTTAATGATAATGTAATTCGCTTTTAGGGCATAAGCTTCTTCAAAGCTTTTTTGTGTTAATCGCCATGCAGGGGGGGCAATATCCTGTTTGATGCTAAAAACATAAACGATGTTTTTTGATGTGTCTGTAACACTTGTTGTATCTGAGTTTGCCCGCGCATTACAAAAGGCAAATACCAAAATAAGGAGGATTAATACTGGTCTTTTCATTATTGATTAAATTTAGTCAAGGCTAATTTCCGAAATATTATTGAGATTCTTGGGCATATTGTAAAAATAGTTGCATTCCTTTTCGTTTTTTATCATCCAAGTGAAAATCAATATTATTTTCCAGGTAATCTTTAGCCTTAATATGCTTTGGGAGATACGAAACATCATATACCTTAAGCATATCATCAATATGCTGTAATCCGTATTGTAAGGCTGTATTAAATTCTTTTTTGAATGAATCGTTGATCGGCTTGTTGGCTACCCATGCCGCAAAAACAAAGGGAAGGTTGGTGAATTTCATCCATTCTTCGGCTAAATCATAAATGTATTGGAATTTTGTTTCTGCTTCAAGGGCTTTGTCACCAATAATTACAGCAGCTTCGTTATCTTTAATTTTTTCAATAAATCCCTCGGAAGTGCTCGCCCACTCAACATTAATTTTCCAGAAATTTTTGGCTAAAACCCTGCTAAGCATAACCGATGAGCGGGAATGAAAATCAAGATATATTTTTTTGATATTTCCCAGGGGTTGATTGGAGCCTAAAATAACAGACCGTACGATTCCGGATGCACCAATACAATAATCGGTAACAATTTCAGAAAAGGTTAAATCAGGAATTATTGCCACAGGAACAAGTCCGATGTCAACCTGGTTGTTGAGCAGTTTTTGTGCACAAGCCGATGGGACATCTTTCCTTAAAGCTATTTTTTGAATAATTGCATTATTTTCAATCCCGTAAATAAACGGGAAAGTGTTGGTATAAGATACTGCTGATATTTTAATTTTACTCATTAGACTAAATTTTATCCTAACAAAGATACAATTGCTCCAAATATTATAATAGAAAATAAATTGTTTTTGTTTAATTTGCATGTGATTTCTTAAAGGTAAAAAAATAAATCATGAATATTGATATACTTTTGGCCATATCGCCTATTGACGGACGTTATCGAAACAAAACCGAAAATCTTGCAACCTATTTTTCAGAATTTGGATTGATAAGATATCGCGTACTTGTTGAGATTGAGTATTTTATCGCCTTATGCGAAATTCCTTTGAATCAGCTATCCGGATTTGATAAGAATAAATATACGTTATTGAGGAAACTTTATCAGGATTTCAAGATTGAAGATGCTCAACAAATTAAAGATATTGAAAAAGTTACCAATCATGATGTAAAAGCGGTTGAGTATTTTATAAAAGAAAAATTTGAAGAGTTTCAACTCGGGGCATATAAAGAATTTATCCATTTTGGATTAACATCGCAGGACATAAACAATACAGCTACACCTTATTCGTTGCGTGATGCGATGGAAAATGTCTTTTATCCTGTTTTTTACGATTTAATGAATAAGCTCAAGCAATTGAGTAAAGACTGGGAAAAAACTCCTATGCTTGCACGGACTCATGGTCAGCCCGCTTCACCTACACGATTAGGAAAGGAAATTGCTGTTTTTGTGGTACGATTGGAAAAGCAGTTGGAGCAACTTAAATCCATTCCTTTCTCTGCAAAATTTGGCGGGGCAACGGGTAATTTTAATGCTCATCATGTGGCTTTCCCTGAAGTAGACTGGAATAATTTCGGAAATCATTTTGTTAACAATATTTTGCAGCTTAATCGGTCTTTCCCGACTACCCAAATTGAACATTACGATAATATGGCTGCATTTTTTGATGCCTTAAAAAGAATAAATACGATTTTTATTGACCTTTCCCGCGATTTCTGGACGTACATTTCGATGAACTATTTTAAGCAAAAGATTAAAAAAGGAGAGGTAGGCTCATCAGCCATGCCGCACAAGGTAAACCCTATCGATTTTGAAAATGCCGAAGGCAATCTGGGAATTTCTAATGCGATGTGCGAACATTTAGCGCTTAAATTGCCAATATCTAGGTTACAACGCGATTTAACCGACTCTACCGTTTTGCGGAATATTGGAGTGCCTGTGGCTCATTCTATTATTGCCTTTCAATCATTGTTAAAAGGATTGGAAAAAATTTTGGTGAACGAATCGGCTATTGAAAATGACCTGGAAGAAAACTGGGCAGTAGTCGCTGAAGCAATACAGACTATTTTGCGTCGCGAAGGATACCCAAAACCTTACGAAGCATTAAAAGAACTTACCCGTACCGGCGAGAAAATTACAAAAGAAAGTATTCATCGGTTTATCGATAGTCTTCAGCTGAATGAGGACATGAAAAGAGAATTAATCAATATTACTCCTTTTAATTATACCGGTATTTAATTTTATTTTCGAAAAGTAGCCCAATTTATTTTACCTTTGATAGGATATCAATGGATAACTCTATTTATGAGAAAATTTTTTGCCATATTACGCTATCTGATTCCATACTGGAGAAAATCTCTGTTAAGTGTTTTGTGTAATCTTTTGGCTGCGGTTTTTTCAGTGATTTCTTTTACCATGGTAATTCCTTTTCTGGGCATATTATTTTCAACCCAGAATTTTAATCCTAATCCTATTCCTTTTGAGCTGTCAGTTGAGTCAGTGCAATATAATTTTAATTATATCCTCGGTCAAATTGTCAATCAGTATGGAACAATCAATGCCTTATTGTTTATTATAGGTATAGTGCTTGCTTTTACATTGCTGAAAAATATTTTTTTATTTATAGGTAAATATCTGATCATTCATATCCGAACAGGAGTGATTAAGGATATAAGGAATGAACTGATGGAGAAAATTCTGAATTTTGATTTAAGTTATTTCTCCAATGAAAAGCGGGGTGATATTATTTCAAAAATGATTGTTGATGTAAAAGAGATTGAAATGTCAATCATAAGTTCGCTGGAAATGTTTTTTAAAGACCCTGTTTTATTAGTGGTGTATGTTTATGTATTGTTTCTGATGAGCGCTAAACTTACTTTAATTGCGCTTATCTTGTTTCCGGTATCTGCTATTATTATTGGACGTATAGGGAAATCGTTGCGAACAAAATCTTTCCGCGGACAGCAGAAAATGGGCGCATTGATGGGGATGCTCGAAGAAGTTTTATCCGGAATTAAAATTGTGAAAGCTTTTAATGCAGAACATACCGTTAAAAACAGGTTTGTTGGAATGAATGAGCGGTTTACCCAATTATTTAACAGGATTGGGCAACGCAGGGCTTTGGCAAATCCTATAAGTGATATTATTGCAACGGTTACCATTTTAACCATCATGTGGTTTGGCGGGAAAATGGTTTTATCGTCAGAAGCTACATTAAGTTCGCAGGTTTTTATCGGTTACCTGGCAGTATTTACTCAGGTCATTGCACCGGCAAGATCTATTTCTAACGGATATTACAATATTCAAAAAGGAATGGCTTCTATTCTAAGGGTGAACTCCTTACTGGAACATACCTATACTATTAAAGATAAAGAGAATGCAATTGTAATGGATGATTTTAAGCAATCAATTGAATTTAGTAATGTTTATTTTTCCTATGAAACAGAGCAAAAAAATGTGCTTAAAAATATTAATTTAAAAATTAATAAAGGAGAAACCATCGCTTTTGTCGGAGCTTCCGGTTCAGGGAAATCAACAATTGTTGATTTATTACCCCGTTTCTTTGATCCTGATCAAGGGGAAATTTTAATTGATGATATTCCAATAACCGATATGAGGATTACCTCATTACGTAATTTATTTGGCTATGTTAATCAACAGCCTGTATTATTTAATGACACCATTTATCATAATATAACTTTGGGGGATGAAAAAGTTGATTTAACGATGGTTCAAAAAGCTGCTAAACTGGCCAATGCGCATGATTTTATCTCTAAAACAGCACACGGTTATCAAACCAATCTGGGTGAAAGCGGGGATAAACTGTCGTTTGGAGAAAAACAGCGAATTACCATTGCCCGTGCCATTTTAAAGAATCCACCCATCTTAATTCTCGATGAAGCAACTTCGGCATTAGATTATGAATCCGAATATATGGTTCGTGAAGCAATTCAGAATTTAATGAAAAATCGAACAACGATAGCCATTGCGCATAGGTTATCGACCATCAGGAATGCTGATCGTATCCTGGTTATTGCGCGAGGTGAAATTATTGAACAGGGAAAACACGATGAACTATTATCCCAAAAAGGAGTATATTACCGCCAGTTCAGAATGGAAACTTTCTAAGCCATATTTTTTATCCTTACGTATTCATAAATAGTATCTTTTTTATATTTATGAACTTTTTCATGACTGAAAGCAGTAACGAATCAAGTTAAATATTGGGTACAAAAACGGATAATCATATTAAGATTTACAAATTGATGAATAAAAAAGTAGTTATTGGTTTAAGTGGAGGAGTGGATAGTACCATAGCAGCCTTACTGTTAAAACAACAAGGTTATGATGTAACCGGTTTGCATTTTCATTTTAGCCATGAAAAATATAATGAAAGGGTAAGCAAAGTAGCCCAAAAGTTGGATATCCCTCTGATTAATCTAATGATTGATGACGATTTTAAAAAGGTAAAACAGCACTTTGCCTATGAATACCTGCAAGGGCGAACACCCAGTCCTTGTACTTTCTGTAACAAACACATCAAATGGAAGAAATTACTTGAGTTTGCCAATAAAAATAAGTATGAGTTTATTTCCAGCGGACATTATATACGAAAAATTAATATAGACGGATTTGATTATTTAAAAAAAGGGATTGATCCGGTAAAAGACCAATCGTATTTTTTATGGGAACTTGAGTCCGATACCATTAAGCGAATGATTACACCTTTAGGTGATTACACAAAAGATGAGGTGAGGCAATTGGCCAAAGAAAATGGTTTTGAAGATTTTGCGCGGCAAAAAGAAAGTATGGGTGTGTGTTTCTTACATAATAAAGATTACAGGGAATTTCTTAATGATTATGTACCAAATCAGCTGGAAAATATTAAACCAGGGATAGTGAGAGATGAAAACGACCGTATTATAGGAACACATGAAGGGTTTGTTTATTATACGATTGGACAAAAGCGGGATTTACAATTAACAATAAACCGGCCTGCTTATGTGAGCGAGATTAATGTTACAAAAAATGAACTGAAAGTTGGTACTAAACCATCATTATATCATCGCCATATCCTTTTAAATAATATTCATTTGTTAAATCCTGGAGTAATATCCGAGAATTCTTCGATTCATATAAATATTCGCGGATTAGGGATTAATCCATCCAGACCTGCCATTGTAAAAAGTGTCCAGACAGAAATGATGGAGCTTGAATTACCAGATGCAGCCTGGGCAGTAGCTCCGGGGCAGCCTGTGGTTTTTTATGATGATGATATTTTGTTGGGTGGCGGAATTGCGGTGAAAAGCTGGTCATAAAAAAGAGGCTGTTCAAAAAAGTATTTGTGGAACCCTGCTTGCAGCAGGCAAGTTCTTCATTCCTTTGGGTAAGCCAGCCTGGCGACTGTCAGGTTTGTGGTATAATTCAAAATTTGAGCATCCACGAAAATTTAAAATTTTAGGAAAGGGATTACTCGCCATATTGTACTTCAACGATTTAATTTCTCATATTCTTTTAGTTGTACTATTTATCGAATGGAGGTTAATATTAAGGTTGCTCGTGAAGGCTTCGCCGTTCGAACCCTGTCCATCGCTTCGGTTCTCATCCCTCTTTAAGTTGATATTGGGTTAAGTATATAAAAAAAGCTGCTCCGGTAAGGAACAGCTTTAATCTTTTTTGGCGGAGAAAGAGGGATTATTCGCCATATTGTACTTCAACGATTTAATTTTTCATATTCTTTTAGTTGTACTATTTATCGAATGTATGTTAATATTAAGGTTGCTCGTGAGGGCTTCGCCGTTCGAACCCCGTCCATCGCTTCGGTTCTCATCCCTCTTTGTGTTTATATTGAGGTAGTTACATAAAAAAAAGCTGCTCCGGTATGGAACAGCTTTAAAATTTTGGCGGAGAAAGAGGGATTCGAACCCCCGGTCCGCAGAACGGACAACGGTTTTCAAGACCGCCGCATTCGACCACTCTGCCATTTCTCCGTCGGCAAAAGTATAATTAATTTTTATTTGCACAAAATTTTTTGAGAAAAATAATTATTTGTTTTTATTGGTGTATTTACGAGGGAAAATGTGTAAATATTACCCACAAAAGGCCTGTAATATGCATTTCTACGCTCGATTATTAACAAAATCAATATATTTATCAATAAATAAGTATTTTTTTTTGGTTTAGATTTGCTAAACTTAAGAAATACTCTATATTTGTATGTAGAAGCTAAAAAAATAATTATTTTACTAACCCTAAAAATTTTTTTATTATGAACAAAGCAGAATTAATTGATGCAATTGCTAGTGGA
>DATFIZ010000082.1:0-10526 GCA_035269575.1 Bacteroidales bacterium
ATTGAACCATCCCCTGTTCTAAAATTAAGTTCAATGGTATTAGAGCCTTCAGTAACCGTTACTCTTTCCTGGTCGGGTCCATTACCTCTAAACTCAATAGTGCTGTTTAGCACCATAAATTCAGACTGCCACCAATCAGTAAAGTATGAATGCCAGGCATACATCCTAATTTCATCAGCGGCTAAATCTTTGGTAATAGTAATCACCTCATTCACATTATCTACAGTGAACTTAGCATCCGGATTTGCAGTATCCCAGCTACCCACGGTATTACCGATCAAATAAACTTCGGGTTCTGCAATGGATATGAGGTTATTCTCCAGATCAACCACCACCATATAGTAACCTGCTGTACCGGGAACGGGTACATTGGATCCTCCAATAGAGTACTCGCCACCTCCCAGGTCGGCATCATAACCAAAGTCGTTGCCCCAGTCTTTTTCAGGAGCAAACTTAAATCCTCCGGTTTCGTTCATCCACACAATCTTCCAGAATAATTCGGGGTGGCTGTGTACAGGTATCATTGGAAGATTGGTATTATTCCAATCCCAGTCACCAACTCCACCACCAATCATATATAGTTCGGTAGGTAATGTTGGGATTTCAGTGAACGAATATATTCCTTGCTTTAAATCAACTTTGATTTCATACGTTTTATCAGCCCCATCGAAAGTTATATTCCCATTGAAATTTTTAGGGCCAATAATGCCTGTATTACCATCTTCTTTGATATTACCCCACTCAAGGTCTCCCCAATCTTGTTGGCCGATAAATTTAAACATCGCACCATCTTTTAGTTGCTTTTCAATGGTATAAACACCTTCGGCAACCCGGGTAAAGGCTGCTGCATTATAAGCATCCCACGCTCCATCAGTAGAATTATAATCTCCAACTATATAAAAATCAGGATAATCATACGTATATGTTTCAGCTCCGGCAGTATGCTCTGTAATATTTAAATTACTAATCAGATAATCTGCTTCAATTCTATACCACCCGGTAGTTCCTGTAAATAAGAAGTTATGATCTTCATCATTTGCTTTACCGACATTATCGCTAAGCGTGATTAAACTTCCTGAATTATAAGTATTATCATCTGTATTCTGAGCTTTTAAGAAGCGGAATTTTTTCCCATTTTCCAGATAAGCATACTTAATAAATTTACCTCCATCTTTTAACATGGCCAAAGAAGTATCGGCTCCCCAACCTACAGCAGTTGCATCTCCAAATAAATACAATTCATCCGGAACAGCAATATCTTTGTAAGTTGTAACCGTGAAAGAGTATGCGTTAGAATAAACAGAATCTAAATCGGGATGAACGTAAGCTTTCACTCTTAATTCGAGATCGATTGTGTCCACCGGGCTAAACCCATTTTCTAACAACTTAGTATTCAAATTTCCAACCGTAATTACAATATTTGTATCAGAAGTTTTACTGGATTCAATTTCAAATAATGAAGCAAAATTATTTCCCTGCTCATCAATTTGAATAGCATAATGCTTAACAAGCCCCTGTCCTTCATACAAAACAGCAGATTGCCATGCTAAAGTATCCCATACCATACTTTCATTTTGTTTTAATAGTACAGCATCCTGATTATCTATAGTATCTGTTAAAATTGGCCCTGCATTATCAAAATTTTTGGGTGCAGGAGGATTATCAAAGTCATCCTCCGCACAGGAATAAATAAATGCAGCCATTATTATGATCAATAAATACTTAATTTTATTCATTGTTTTAATTTTTTAATTTTTTATTAATTCGTAGGTGTATTTCTCTGGATTACTCAAATCAAGATATATAGTATAATTTCCTGCTTCATCAATAGCAATGTTAGCACCATCTTGTTCTAATATACCATCAACACCATCATCCCCAAGATTAATAGCCCAGGCATCATTTACTCTGAATTTTATCTCCTCAGCAGTTAAGTCAAGAGTAACAGTAAGTTTCCCTGTTTCAAAATCGAATTCCATATCGGTATCTGTATCCCAGCCACCCGGAGTAGCAGAACCAATAACACCCCAATTCCGTAGTTCGGTATTAATTGTTTCAGCAAGGGTATCAACAGACATCCAGTACATACCTTCAACAGTATTGGTAAGATTTGGGCCATCAACAGCAATTGTTCCTTCTGAGGCACCAGCTCCCCAATAATATTCAGGATTTTTATTTAACAGATACTCACAATCGGTTAAATAAATGTATCCAACATATTCTTCATCTTCATTTAATGAATAAAGGGTTGGTGCAGAAGAGAAATCCCAATCGGTAAGCTGATGTGTTCCTGTAACATATAATTTAGGTTTTCCTGCATCATATGGAGTTAAGTAAAATGGAATAACATTAGAATACAAAGTACTAACATTTTCAGAAACCTCAGCTTTTACACGAATTTCAACATTTGCTTTTACCAAAGGAGGATAATAATTATCTCCCAGGTTATACATCTTTGTGTTAACTTCTTCCACCAAAACAGACATTTCGGTATCGCTGGAAGCATTGAATTCAATTGCATTGGCAAAGTCATTACCTACCTTATCAATCTGAATGGTATAGGTTGTAGCCAGAGGGTGTCCATAATCAGCTTCAGTCCATGTCAATTCT
Organism: Bacteroidales bacterium; assembly: GCA_035269575.1. Taxonomy (GTDB): domain Bacteria; phylum Bacteroidota; class Bacteroidia; order Bacteroidales; family UBA12077; genus UBA12077. The sequence continues at coordinate 2,611 of DATFIZ010000082.1, forward strand.
ACCCATTCTGCTTTTAGAGAATCTACATTGGTTGTATCTTTAACTAAAACAAAAGACTCATCCGCTGTTATTCCGGAAAGTTCCGGAGAAACAAAGCTACTTTCTTCAATTTTAGTTAACTCGCTATCTTTTTCACAAGCCATTAAAGCTATTGCGAAAAATGAAATAAGTGTTATATATTTAAAAATCTTCATAATTCTTTTAGATTTAATTGATTAATAACCAGTATTCTGTACTAAGTTAGGATTTGCACTTAGATCAGAAGCCGGTATGGGGAAAAGCTTATATTTATCGTCAGTAGCCGTTCCTTCTTTAATTTTTCCTTTCCATGGCCACAAGTAGTCCCCGCCGGTAAATTTACCAAAACGGATTAAATCAGTTCTTCGGTGTGCTTCCCAGTATAACTCTCTGGCCCGCTCATCGAGAATAAAATCAAGCGTAAGCTGATTAATAGAAATATCCCCTGAATCATCGCCATAAGCTCTGCCTCTCAAGTCATTGATATATGTGCGTGCTTGATTTATATCTCCTCCAGATCCACCTCTTAAAACAGCTTCGGCGTACATTAAATAGATATCGGCTAATCTAAAAACAGGCCAATCGGTATCTGTCCATTCGTCACTCGATGCCTGGGCTCCGGTAGAAGTTACATTTTTAAACTTAACTAAACCATACCCTTGCTCAAAGATACCAATATCATCAATTTCCAGGGTATGATCTCCAATATAAACCATAGCTTCCTGGGTTTCATTGGCATCGTTAGCATCCTGAAATGTTCTGGCTCTTGAATCATTATTTAAAGAAAATTTATCTACCAGTGCTTTGGTTGTTCTTAAACCTCCCCAACCAGCAGCAACACCATAATTGTCCAGCAAGTTAGTCATGGTACCTCCAATAGAGGCGTGAACCAAGAAGTTAGTACCACCATATGATTTCGTTTGTGCACCATCGTGTCGTATAGCAAAAATAATCTCATTGGTTTGTGTATGATTATCGGCTAAAAACAAATGTGAATAGTTGGGTGATAGAGAGTAACCTGCGTCAATTATTGAATCACTATAAGAAATACACTCGGTATACTTTGGTTCACCAATATAAACCTCGGCATTTAAATAAAGTTTAGCTAATAATGCCCATGCAGCAGCTTTATCTGCACGGCCATAATCGGCCATCCCCGGTTCAGACATTATATCTTTAATCTCAAGTAATTCGGATTCAATGTAATCAAATAAATCCTTTCTATTGGTTTGTTCAGGGAAAAAAGCTCCCGGGTCATCTTCTTCTGTAACAAAGGGTGGGTTTGCAAAGAAATCCATGGCATACCAATAAGATAATGCTCTTAAAAAGCGAGCTTCGGCCGAATGGACTTTATATTCTTCCATACCTTCTGTTCTTCGAACAAACTCGTTACAGATGGCCACTTCGAACATAATTCTATTATACAATCCGGCAATAAAAACATCAGAAGCCGACCAGGTGTGGTAGTGGAAATCTTTAATCGTTTTATCATTCCATCCAACGACAGCCTCATCTGTAGTTAATTCCTGAGCCATCCATACTTGCCTTAAGTAGTGAGATTCACCTTCATCCCCGATAAGTACATCAGGCACTCCAGCGGGTCCTTGTTGTCCTGTAACTGAAAAACCTGCATAACATTTAGCTAAAAGCTGTAAATATGCAGTATCACTGTCAAATACATTATTTGGAGTTAAAACATCTTTATCCAGTGGTTCAGTATTTAGATCGTCAATACAAGACACAACACTAAGGGATGTTATTATCATCATCCCTATAAAAATTACTTTTTTAAATTTTATATTCATGATTATAAATTTTTTGTATTTTTAAAATCTTGCATTTATACCTAAAAGAAAAATCCTGGGCCTGGGATAAATGTTATTATCAATCCCTCCCTGAATTTCCGGATCAAGACCATCATATTTAGTGATCGTAAATGCATTCTGAACAGTTGCATAAATCCTAAGTCCTATTCCAATATTATTTAATACTGGTTTGATTACATCGTCTAATGTATAACCCAATGTAATATTATCAAATTTTAAGAAAGATGCATTGTGTAAGTAGTAATCAGAACTTGGTTGCATAGATACAAATTCTGTGTTATAGATATCTGTAGTTAAATTCCCCAGGTAATCATTGGTAAAAATATTGTCGTACCGGGCATTATCTGAGTTAACATTATCGTAAACATAGTTATTAAAATGTGCCCGTGCATTTAAGCTAAAGTCAAAATTCTTATATTCAACCCGTGTAGAGAATCCTAACATCATATTGGGAGCCGGATTTTGTGCAAAATATTTATCTTCATCATTAATAACCCCATCTTCGTTTCTATCAACATAAAGACCTTCAATGGGATTTCCATTTTCATCATATACCTGCTCATAAACAAAGAAAGTACTTACGGCATGACCTACAACATGTTTCTGAATGGTATTTCCCGTAGCTCCACTAATTCCACCTACATCTACTCCTTTATAATTGGGATCATCAAAATTGGTTAATTTGGTAATTTCATTATCATTGTAACTGAAATTGGTTCCAATCTGCCAATATAGATCTTCTTTATCATAAACAATCGCATTCAAAGATAGTTCAAATCCTGTGTTTTCCAGGTTTCCAACATTAGTAGGGATTCTATCAGCAAAATTTGTTCCGGCAGCAATTGGAATCGTATTTAATAGATCTTTAGTTTCTCGTTTATAAACTTCAACAGATCCATTTAATCTATTATTAAAAAAACCAAAATCGAGACCAACATTATAGGTTGTTGTCGTTTCCCATTTTATCCCTTTATCATAGGCCGTTGGTTTAAGGGTGTAATAAGCCTGGTCTCCGAAATAATACATAGAATTCTGGTCACTTCTAATAAAAAGAGGCATATAAGAATAATAATTATTTCCTATATCTTGTTGTCCGGTCTGTCCGTATCCTAACCGCAGTTTTAGATTACTAAAGACATCCATGTTTTGGATAAATTCTTCTTCGGATAAACGCCAGGCTAATGCCAGAGAAGGGAATGCACCCCATCGATATTCTTCAGCAAATCTTGAAGAAGCATCTTCTCTAAGTGTAAATGTTAACAAGTATTTATCTTTAAAGATATAATTAAACCGGCCAAAAAAGCTTAACAGTAATAAATCATCTTCATTGGAAATAAGTTTAGGTTCATTTGGATAACTTATTATATCATCTTTTGATTCAAACCAGAAATACTGGTATGAATAACCACCCATAATGTCAATCTTACTATCGATACTGGGTAACTCTTTCTTATAATTCAAATAAAAATCAAGCAATTCATTCTTTTTCTGCTGGGTATAATGTTTCTTAATTTCAGTTCTCTCATTTGGATACCAGGAGGCTCTGGGATCGATATTTCTGTCTCCCTGAGCATCGGAGTAATCATACCCTAATTTTAAGGTAGCTTTAAGTTCTGGTATAAAATGAAACTTGTATTCAAACTGGATATCTCCTATATACCGGTTAACATTTGATTGGTCGTAGGTATAATCCAACTGAGCCAATGGATTAATGGTTGCGAGGTTATTGGGTGTATTGGAATTATTTAACCAGGTAAAATAACCACCATACAAACCCACATTATTATAAATAGGTTGTGTAGGATCCATTCTTACAGCTCCTCCAATTGCTCCCTGATCGGCAAAACGATTTTCGATATGAGAATATTTTAATCCGACATTCACTTTTAAATGTTCATCCAAAAAGCTGGGAGAAAGCCTGATATTAGCTGTTGTCCTTTCATTGTTGCCCGTTTTCAAAATCCCGTCTTTATTCGAATAACTTCCCGACACCCGGTAAGGGATATTGAAAGCAGAACCGCTAAGACCTAAATTATGCTCCTGGCCAATAGCCGTTTGATATATCGCATCCTGCCAGTTGGTATTTGCATCTCCCAGTTTGTCTGTTGCTCCGCCAGAAATAAGCCCTTCTTCTTCAACCCGGGTAACTAAACCCCTGTATTCGTCAGCGGAAAGAACATCAACGGTTTCTTTAATTTCACTAACCGACAACTTGGATGAATAATCTACCGTAAATTTACCCTCCACTCCTTCTTTTGTAGTGATTAAAATTACACCATTCGAAGCTCTGGAACCATAAATAGCTGTAGCTGAAGCATCCTTTAAGACAGTAAAAGACTCAATATCATTAGGATTAATTGAGTTTAGCACATTACTCATCCCTGCAATAGAAGTATTGTCTATAGGTATACCATCGATTACAATTAAAGGATCATTGCTTGCCGATAAAGAAGAACCTCCTCTAATTCTGATGGTAGAGTTACTTCCAGGAGCTCCTCCATCAGAAATAATGGAAACCCCTGCAACTTTACCGGAAATTAATTCCTGAGGCGAGGTAATCGCGCCCTGGTTAAAATCTTCAGCAGAGACCGTTGAAATAGCTCCGGTTGCATCATCTTTCCTGACTTGTCCGTAGCCAATTACAACAATTTCATCCAAAACCTCAATTTGGGGTTGTAATGCAACATTAATCACAGTCTTACTGCCTACTTCTATCTCCTGGGTGGAATAACCCACATAAGAAAATAACAAAATAGCATCCTTTGGTACAGTAATTGAATATTTGCCATCTACATCCGTAATTGTACCAATTTCTGTATTTTTATCAATAATATTAACTCCGGGAAGCGTTGAGCCATTTTCTGCATCCGTTACTGTACCCGTTACAGTAACCTGAGCAAAAAGAAATCCAGGAACTAAAAAATAAATAAAAAACAGAATGATTGTTAAGCGATTTTTTTTCATTGGATTTTATTTTAATTTTTTATTTTAATGCATAGTAAAAATACAACATTATTACGCCAAATGCCAGTATTCCTCTTGCACAAACCCATTTATATCAAACAGTTAACATCGCCAACATCCTATTTCAAACGTTTGCGAAATGAATTTAGAAGAAGTATACTTTTAAAAAGTTTATTTTCTTTTCCTGAATTTTTTGTTATATTTTCGTTAAAAAGTTTGATAAATAGAATTGTTTTCATTTCTTACATAAGAAAATTTTAATCCATTATTCCAAAAATGAAAGGTCACCAGGTTACCATAAAAGATATTGCAAAGATTCTACATATTTCTCCCTCTACTGTTTCAAGGGCGTTAAAAGATCATCCGGATATTAATCCTCAAACCAAAAAAAACGTTAACGATTTAGCCGAAAAATTAAATTATAAACCCAATAAAGTTGCACTGAGTCTTTTACAAAAAGAAAGTAAAATTATTGGAGTTATCATTCCGGAAATTATTCACTACTTTTTCTCAACAGTAATAAGCGGTATTGAAAACGTGGTTAACGAAGCCGGTTATCATATCATCATAGCCCAATCGAACGAATCATATTATAAAGAGGTGGAAAATGTACAAGCACTGCTCTCCAGCAATATTGACGGGTTTATAATATCCATGGCAAAGACAACCATGCAATTTGATCATTTTAAAAATATCGAAGGAGTTGGTGTTCCTATGGTATTTTTTGATCGAATCTGCGATGTTGTCAATGCCGACCGGATAATTGTTGATGATTATGACGGTGCGTATAAGGCTACAAAGCATTTAATCGAAAATGGCTGTAAAAATATTATCCACCTGGCAGGTCCTTTAAATCTCGATATTGGAAAAAAAAGAAAAGAAGGTTATCTCGCTGCACTTAATGAATCAAACCTTGCCATTCACGATTATTCAATTCAGGTTTGTGATACCAAAGAGCATTCTTTCCAGATGATACCTGAGCTTTTAAGACGACAACCTTCTATTGACGGTATTTTTGCTGTAAATGATCTCACCGCTGTTGGAGCAATAAAAGCCATTAAGAGTATTCATAAAGATGTCCCTAAAGATATTTTAGTGGTTGGATTCACCAATTCTTTTATTTCACAGATATCAGATCCTGAACTTACTACGATAGATCAAAAAGGCTTTGAAATGGGACAAAATGCTGCAAGATTGCTTCTTAAGAGAATTCATAGTAACGAAGACTATGGTCCGGTTACTACCATCCTGAATACAGATCTGGTGGTAAGAAAATCGAGTATTAGAAAATAAAAAACCAGCCTCTAAAAGACTGGTTATAACTGTTTGATTTTCAGTAGCGAGAGGCGGACTTGAACCGCCGACCTCATGATTATGAATCATGCGCTCTAACCTGCTGAGCTACCTCGCCATTTTTTGTTGGCGGACATTCTCCCGGGCTTTTTTTCCAGATTAATTGAAACTCCGGAGTTGTCCCCCCATTTTTTAATTTCGAGGTGCAAATATAGTATTTATTTCTGTTCGGAAAACAGGATTTTTTATTTTTTCGAAAATTTGAATGCGCTGTCTGGAGCCAAAAATTTCCCTGGATTTTAAATCCGGTTTCGTAAAATATTGTTTGTTAAATACAGAATAACTATATTGCCGAAAAACAGAACATGGGTGATAATAAGGTAAAAATCCAACAGGAATATGTGATCAATTGCTCACCAAAAGTTTTGTATAACCGGTTGAGCACAGCTTCGGGATTGGCCGAATGGTTTGCGGATGATGTGCGCGTACAGGGGAAAAGATACACCTTTTTTTGGGAAGGTTCGGAACAAACCGCTGAAATTGTCCAGCGAAAAGAGAATAAGCTGGTCCGCTTTCAATGGCTTGATGAGGAGGATACCTATTTTGAATTCAGAATAACCCAGGACGAACTTACCAACGACGTATCCCTTATCGTGATCGATAACATCGAAGAGGATGAACAGGAGGAAACGAAAGAGCTTTGGGACACACAGATCGCGGACCTTAAACATGTGCTGGGATCCTGATTAAAATCCAGGGTGTTGGGTTTGTTAAATAAAAAAATTTTAACCTTCAAAAGGGCCTTCTTAACAAATTTTTTCTTTCCAGATTTTTAAATTAGCTTAATTTTGTAATCCTTTTTAATAATAAGGAGAATGAGACACTAATGAAACGGTTGCACTGGTATATCATAAAATCGTTCCTGGGGCCATTTTTTTTGACCTTTTTTATTGTGGTATTCATACTGCTCATGCAGTTTCTTTGGAAATACGTGGATGACCTGGTAGGGAAGGGGCTGGAGGTTAAAGTGCTGGCCGAAATGCTTTTTTATGCCGCTTTCGGCTTGCTGCCTTATGCCTTTCCTTTGGCCATGCTGTTAGCTTCGATCATGACTTTCGGCTCCCTGGGCGAAAATTATGAGCTGATTGCCATGAAATCTTCCGGTATCTCCCTTACACGCATTATGAAACCCCTGTTGGTCGTCGCCCTGATTGTTACCGGTACGGCCTTTTATTTTGCGAATAACATCCTGCCACAAACCAACCTGCGTTTTACTACCCTTCTATGGAGTGTGAAGCAGCAGCGACCCGAACTGGTTTTGCAGGAAGGGGTTTTTACTAATGAAATGGACGGGTACAGCATTCGCATCGGGAAAAGGGACAAAAAAACCAATCAACTGTACGACCTGCTTATTTATGACCATACCGATAATAAGGCCAACGAAAGCGTTACAATTGCTGATTCGGGGTTTTTGAGGATTACCGAGGATAAAAAATACATGGTGCTGAACCTCTATAACGGTGTGAACTATACTGAGGAGCGAACGCGGAACAGGCGGGCAGACGACAAGTACCCTTATCAACGCAACCGCTTTGAGGAACAGACCCTCCGGGTCAAGGTAAAAGGGTTTGACTTTAACCGCCACGATGAACGGATCTTCAAAAATACCTACCGCATGCTGAACCTCGATCAACTAAGTTTTATGGAGGATTCGCTTATGCAAAACTATAAAGAGCGGCTGCGAAAATTCATTACCCAGATCAATGTGAATTCAACCATCACCAAAAGGATCTATAACCTCACCACGCCCTATGA
>DATFIZ010000083.1:0-11038 GCA_035269575.1 Bacteroidales bacterium
CGAACTGTTTGGACATATTAAAGGAGCATTTACAGGAGCTATAAACGATAAGGTTGGTTTTTTTGAACAAGCCAAAGGAGGGACACTTTTTCTGGATGAAATAGGAAACCTTCCCTATGAAAACCAGGTTAAGCTTTTAAGAGCTTTGCAAGAAAAGGTAATTTGCAGAGTAGGAGATAACAAGGATATTAAAGTGGATGTAAGACTCATTGTTGCAACCAATGCTGATTTGATTAAGCTGCTTGAAGACAACGAATTTAGAGAAGACCTTTATCATCGTATCAATGGTTTTAAAATTGATATACCTGCGCTGAGAGAAAGAGGGGAGGATATCCTGGAATTTGTTGATTTTTTTATAAATAAAGCCAATGAATCATTTCAGAAAAATGTGATTGGTTTAGATGACGTTGTTAAGAAATTATTCTTAGAATATGACTGGCCCGGGAACATCAGGGAGCTTCAAAATATCATAAACCGTGCAGTATTATTATCGGGCAATCAGTTCATCAGGCCCGAAGTATTGCCGCAGGAAATTACTCAATTATCAGGTGAGCAGGAATCAGGAATCCCTGAAATAGCCGGTAGTATGAGTGATTTAAAAGAAGCTACTGAAATTACTGAAAAAGAGGTTATTGCGAATGCCTTAATTAAAGCCAATTATAACAAATCAAAAGCAGCAAAGATGCTTAATATTGATCGAAAAACACTCTATAATAAAATAAAACAATATGAAATTGAAATCCTAAAATAATTGACTCTTACTCTTTTTACCGGGGTTTTTATTTTTTATTGTGGAATCACATCTCAACTGTGGATTTAATCTACACTTTTTATGGTATCTGTTTTCTTCTAAATCTGCCACATCTGCTGTTATTTTAGACATTGATACTGTGTCAATAAAATTGGCATGGATTTTCTATTAGTTTACTAACAAATAGTAATTGAAAGTCTAAAAAAAATAAAATTATGAAACTTTTTAAGCCAATTTTTACCTGCGTATTTTTTTTGATAAGCATTACTGCATTAAGCCAGAAAGATACGATTCTTTCTGATAAAGAAATAAGTTATGCAATAGAACAGGAAATGCAATTAAATGAAACAACTTCATCCGATTTAATTGATGTTTCAGTAGAAAATGGGGTAGTAACCTTAACCGGTAAGGTTAATAATATGCTGGAGATAGATAAAGCTGTACAGATTGCACGTACGGTAAAAGGTGTTAGGGGAGTTATCAACCAAATTGAAGTACTTGCACCTGACCGGCCGGATGATGAATTAAAAGAAGACATAAATCAAGCTATAATTCGCGATCCTGCAACCCAAATCTCTGAAATTTCCATAGAGGTCATTAATGGAATGGTTACATTAAACGGAATGGTTGAATCATGGCAGGAGAAAATGCTCGTTAGCTATGTAGTTAAAGGAGTAAGAGGCGTAAAAGGTATTACAAATAATATTATTGTTGACTCTAAAACTCAGAGATCAGACTTTGATATTGAGAATGATATTAAAGAAGCAATCAGATATGATGTCCGTGTTGATGGAGCACTAATTGATGTTTCGGTTGTTGACGGAAGAGTTTCTTTAAGCGGTGTTGTAGGCAGTGTAAATGAAAGAGTGGTTGCTAATGCACTTGCCTGGACCAACGGTGTTGCGTCAGTTGATGATTCTGAAATATCAGTTGAAGAGTGGGCACGAAAAGAGAATCTTCGAATGCAAAAGTATAATATTAAAACAGATGCAGAAATAAAAGAGGCTATCCTGGATGCTTTTACATATGATCCAAGAGTAGCTTCATTTAATCCTGATGTATCAGTTCGTGACGGAGATATAACCCTTTCTGGTACTGTAACTAATTTAAAGGCTAAAAGAGCTGCCGAGAATGATGCGAAAAATATCGTAGGAGTTGAAAGAGTTAAAAACTATATAAAAGTAAGAACCGAAAATATTCCAAAGAATGATAAGCTAACTGCCAGTATACAAGATGCCTTTCTTAGAGATCCAATGATTGAAGGATTGGATATAGTAGTTTCTGCAAATAATGGAGTTGTTTACCTGAATGGGAAGGTGGATTCATATTACGAAAAGTTTTATGCTGAAGATTTAGCATCAGAAGAAGAGGGAGTTGTAGCTATTGAAAATAGCATTGAGGTTCGTGATGATGACGACTATCATTATTATGATTACTATGATTGGAACTCTTATTTTCCAATTTATCAGGTTGATTCTAAGACTACGTATATGGATGATGAGAACCTGAAAAAAGAAATTGAAGATCGGCTTTGGTGGTCGCCTTATATTAACCAGGATGAAATTACTGTAGAAGTTGATAACGGTACAGCTATTTTAAGTGGTACTGTTAAAACCAGGAGAGAAAAAAAACAGGTACTGATTAATGCGTTAGAGGCTGGCTCTAAAGATGTTAAAAATAACATATTGGTTCAAAAAAATAACAAATAAACTATAAAGAATAATACAAATATTGATGTATATATTTTGTTAAAACAATATCATACGAATTGAGTAGTAAAAATTTGATTATTAACCATAAAAAAACAAGTTATTATGGCTTTTAAATTACCGGAATTAGGATTTGATTACGATGCATTAGAACCACATATTGATGCTCAAACCATGGAAATTCACCATACAAAGCATCATGCCACTTATTTAAAGAAGTTCAATGCAGCAATACAAGGAACTGAACTTGATGAAATGAAGCCTACTGAAATTTTTGCTAATATTTCTACATACGATGATGCAGTACGTAATAATGGAGGTGGATTTTTTAACCATGCTCTTTTTTGGACGTTTTTAACACCAAACGCTCACGAAAATTTAGATAAAGATCTAAAAGATGCCATTGTTAAGTATTTTGGCACCTTAGAAAATTTAAAAGAAGAATTTTCTGAAGCTGCAAAAAATCAGTTCGGATCAGGCTGGGCCTGGTTGGTTAAAAAAGATAATGGAGAATTAGTGGTTACATCTTCTTTAAACCAGGATAATCCATTAATGGATATATCAATCATTAAAGGTTCGCCCATTTTATGTCTTGATGTTTGGGAGCATGCTTATTATTTAAAATATCAAAATAAGCGGCCCGAATATATTAAAGCATTCTGGAATATAGTGAACTGGGATAAAGTAGCAGAATTATATCATAAATAAAAGTAATATAAGAGATTATCAAAAACAGCTTCGGGTATCAACAAGGGGGTCGTTTTGTTATTTAAAGAAATAATCCATTTGGTAGAAATTTGCAAACCTTTTCAATTAGCCTCCCGGAAAATGGATAATGCCGTTATAGGTCTTTTAAAAGGACCTTTTCAATGTATAGAAAATGGTGACTGCCGGTTATTTACAGTTTCATTAAAAGCTAAAGGAGAAATATTAACAAGTAGTTGAGAAAACCGGGTTGAATATTTTATTCTTCACTCAATGTCTCTAACAAGCACAATAGGATTAAGAGATTCAATGATATGAAAAAGAAGTATGAAAAAAAGAACATAGGATTAAAAGCTGTTATTCTGGACATGGACGGAGTAATAACTCAAACAGCAAAAGTGCATAAAAAAGCATGGAAGAAAATGTTTGATGCGTTTTTAGAAGGAGAATCTGAAAATCAGGAGCCATTTTCCGAACAGGATTACATAAAATATGTTGACGGCAAGCCCAGATATAAAGGAGTTCAAAGTTTTTTACAATCAAGAAATATAGACTTGCCCTACGGAAACCCGGATGATTCTGAAGAAAAGAGGAGTATATGTGGTTTAGGAAACAGGAAAAACAGGATCTTTATTCAATTAATAGAAAAAAACGGTGTAGAAATATATGATGATGCTGCAAATAAGATTAAAGAGTGGCTTGATGCCGGAATAAAAACAGCCGTTATATCTTCAAGCAGAAATTGCAAACGTATTCTGGAAGCAGCAAATATCCTTGACTTATTTGATGTCCGTGTCGATGGAGTGGTTTCCGCTGAAAGAAATCTTGAAGGGAAACCCGAACCTGATATATTTCTCGAGGCTGCCAACGATCTTGGTGTTGAGGTTGGTGAATGTGTTATTTTCGAAGATGCCATTTCAGGAGTACAGGCCGGGACCAAAGGAAATTTTGCCTATGTTGTGGGCGTTAACAGGGGGGATAACAGAACAGCTTTGTTAAACAATGGTGCCGATAAAGTAATAAACAGTTTTAATGAGATTCATTTAATGGGTAATCAAGAATTAAAGTATTATTTTAAAAATCCTCTGGTTAATATATTTTCAGAACCTCAGGAGTTTAAAAAATTAATAAATAATAAAAAACCTGTGCTTTTTCTCGATTATGACGGCACGCTTACACCTATAGTGAACCATCCTGAGGATGCTATCCTGTCGGATGAAATGAGAGAAGCTGTAAAAGCATGTGCTTCAAAACTGATTGTTGCAGTGGTTAGTGGCAGGGATATGGATGATGTTAAAGAAATGGTAGGAGTTGAAGAGTTATATTATGCCGGCAGTCACGGGTTTAGAATTTCGGGTCCGGATGGATTATATCACGAGCATAAGCAAACAAAAGAGATATTACCTAAGTTGAACCAGATTGAAAAGGAATTGAATAATAATCTTTCTGATATAGAAGGGATAAAGATAGAGCGAAAAAGATATGCCATAGCGGTACATTATAGAAATGTAGCCGAAAAGGATGTGCCGGCAATTAAAGATAAAGTGGAAGCATTAGTGAATAAATCGGATGGTTTAAAAAGAGGAGAAGGTAAAAAAATAGTTGAAATACTACCAGCTATTGATTGGCACAAAGGGAAAGCCATTGCCTGGATGCTTATTATGCCGGAATTAAAAGAAAAGGAACATATAGTCCCGATTTATATTGGTGATGATATTACCGATGAAAATGCATTTAAAGCAATTGAAAATGATGGGATTGGAATTCTGGTAGGTTTTCACGATAATGTTGAAAACACCCGGGCCAGGTATAGCCTGAAGAATGTTTATCAGGTAAAATTATTTTTAGAAATGCTGGCGCAACAATAAACGGATAAAAAACAAAATATTTGATAAATTATGAACAACTGGATATTAGAATATAAAGGGTGGAATAAAGAGGAACATCCTTTACGGGAAGCATTATGTACCCTTGGTAATGGGTATTTTGCTACCCGCGGTGCAATGGAAGAGCTACAAGCCAATGATTTTAATTATCCCGGAACATATCTGGCAGGAGGTTATAACAGGGCAAAATCAAAAATTAAAGGCAAAGAAATCGTTAATGAAGATTTGGTAAATCTTCCTAACTGGTTATTTCTGACATTCAAAATAAAAAACGGAAAGTGGCTAAATCTTGATGATACCGAAATACTCGAATATCTGGTTAATCTTAATCTAAAAGAAGGAGTGTTAGAAAGAAAAGTTAAATTCCGTGATAATCAAAGTCACGAGACTACGCTAATAAGCAGGAGAATAGTGAGTATGGATGATCATCACGTAATGGGAATTGAATGGACCATAATCCCTGAAAACTGGGAAGGTGAAATAACCGTGCGCTCAGCTTTAGATGGAAGTGTAGAAAATAAAGGCGTAGAGCGTTACAATGATTTAAATAATGAACATCTCGACATTTTAGATAAAGGAAAATTTAATGAAAATAAGATTTATTTATTAAGTCAGACCAAACAATCGAAAATATTAATTGCCCAAACGGCTCAATTAAGTATTTATCAGAAAAAAGAAAAGATAAATACTAAAATTGAAGTGAGTAAAGATAAAGAAATGGTATGGCATGATGCGAAATTAAACTGTTCTAAACTGCAATCTGTAAGAATAGAAAAATTAGCTACCCTCTTTACTTCAAAAGATTTTGCCATTAGCGATCCGCTTAACGAAGCTCAGCAAAAACTTAGTAGGGTTGATAGTTTTAATGAAATATATTTAAATCATAAGATGGTTTGGGAACAACTATGGAATCATAGTAATTTCGAATTAGAAACAGAAAATCACAGCTTACTATTTTTACGTCTGCACACATTTCATCTTTACCAGACCATATCGGAAAATAGTATAGATTATGATATTGGTATCCCTTCAAGGGGGTGGCATGGTGAAGCTTACCGTGGCCATATTTTTTGGGATGAATTATATATCTTTCCGTTTCTTAATCTGCATATGCCGCATTTAGCCCGTGCAATGCTAATGTACCGCTACCGGCGGCTGGGGCGGGCACGTTATGCAGCTAAAGAAAATGGATATCGAGGAGCAATGTATCCCTGGCAAAGTGGTAGTAATGGGCGTGAGGAAAGTCAGAAAATTCATTTAAACCCCAAATCTGGCCGGTGGATTCCCGATTACTCAAATATTCAACGGCATATAAATGCAGCAATACCTTATAACGTATGGCTTTATTATCAGACAACAAATGATATGGATTTTTTAGCAGGTTATGGTGCTGAAATGATTTTAAATACTGCATTGTTCTGGCTAAGTATTGCTGATTATAATCCTAAAAGAGACCGATATGAGATTAGAGGCGTTATGGGACCGGATGAATATCATACACATTACCCCGATTCAGAACAACCGGGATTGAATAACAATGCCTATACCAATTTTATGGCTGTTTGGGTTATCAGATGTGCACTTGAATTATTTAAGATTTTGGATGAAAAAATAATCAATGAACTTATCCAAAAAGTGGGGTTTACAAATGATGATATGGAAAAGTGTGAAGCGCTGATTAAGAAAATGTATATACCTTTTAATAAAAATGGGACCATTATGCAATTCGAGGGTTTTGATAAATTGAAAGATTTCAATTGGGATAAATATAAAAAGAAATATGGTAATACCCTCCGGTTAGATCGAATTCTGGAAAAAGAGAACGACTCGCCGAATAATTATAAAGCCTGTAAACAAGCAGATGTATTAATGCTTTTTTATTTATTTTCAGCCGATGAGTTGACCAGAATTTTTAATGCTTTAGATTATGATTTTGATCCCAAAACCATACCTGATAATATTAATTATTACCAGAAAATTACTTCACATGGGTCAACCTTAAGCCGTGTTATTTTTTCATGGGTATATGTGCGTTCAAACAGAGAATTATCATGGAATAACTTTAGAGAAGCTTTATTGAGCGATTTCAAAGATGTTCAGGGAGGTACTACACCCGAAGGTATACATCTGGGTGCTATGGCCGGAAGCATCGATATCATACAACGTTGTTATACAGGACTGGAAATAAGAGATGATGTGTTATGGTTAAATCCATGTTTACCCAAAGAACTTAATTGTTTGCAAATGCATATCAGGTATCGTGGTCATTGGATTAAATTAAAAATAACCCCGAAAAAATTGTATTTGCAATTTGAAAAAGGCTGGGCAAATCCCATTAATATTAGTGTAAAAGGGCAAAAGAAAGAACTTACCTCTAACGACTCTGCCAAATTTGATTTATAATGAATAATTGAAAGTTCCCAATATCTCTGTTTTTTTGGCCGGAACAATGCCGCGTTCTTAAAAATAGAAACGGGCAAAGGAAGACAGAATAAAATAAATAAAAATTTTTATGGGTAAAACAAATCCATATAATTAACTTAGAAGAGGCGAATGCAATTTTCATTCGCCTCTTTCTGTGTTAACAACACTTTAATAGATTTGCTGTTGTAGCATAAGTTAAAGGTTGATAACGCTATATATCGAAATTTAATTGATTAGGTTTTACTTTTACTAGTTAAAATATTTTTACCATTAAATCTCCGGGTCTTTATTATCTCCTTTTAGCTGCTCCAAAGATTTTTGCAATTTATTTAGCTCATTTGCTGCACTGTTGAATTGCTTTTGATGCATATAGTTAAGATAATTTTCAAATGCTTTATTAGCATCCTGTATCAGTTCATTTACGTTCTTTCCTGTGGTTGCAACTTCTACATCGTCTAAGGATTCTTTAGCTTCCTCCTCGAAAAGATTGTTTAAAGCCTCGTCAAACGTTTCAGCGTAACTTAATTTATCATTATGCATTACAGCTACCAGTCTTAGTTCAGGATAAGCAGCCGTTTGAGACTTTAAATAAATGGGCTCAACATACAACATAGTCTGGTTTATAGGTATAGCCAAAACATTGCCCCGAATAACATTGGAGCCTCTTTGATCCCATAATGTTAATTGCCCGGAAAGAAATGAATCCTGATCAATTTTTGTTTCTACCTGCTGCGTTCCAAGTACACGTTTTTCTTTGGGAAACTTATATGCAAGAAAGCGGCCATAATCGTCACCATCACACATTCCTGCAATCCAGCCAATCATAACCTGTTTGTTTTTGGGAGTAAAAGGTAACATAAGAATAAATTGCATTTCATCAGATTCAGGTTGCTCCCACATAATATAGTAAGGCTCAACAGGTTGTACATTGTTGTAATATTTTTCTGTTGCCCGAACCCACAAATCTTCCTGGTTATAAAACACCGTAGGGTCAGTCATATGATACTTACTATAGATTAATCCCTGCACCTGAAGCATGTCTGAAGGATATCTTACATGGGCTTTCAAATCAGTGGGCATTTCATCTTTGCTTTTTAAAAGTCCGGGAAAAATTTTATTATACACCTGAACTAAAGGATCGTCCTCTTCGAAAATATAAAATTTTGTGTCACCATTAAATGCATTTACAGTAATTTTTACTGAGTTACGTAAATAGTTATTATTTAGTACAGAACGACTAAGTAGGTGCTCTGAATTTTGACTAAAACCTATTTTATCGTTTCTACCAACAGATTTAAAAGGTTCACTATAAGGATAGTAATTGGATGTAGTGTAAGCATCAATTATCCAGTATAATTGTCCGTTGTTCATTACAATATAAGGATCAGCATCAAACTGAAGAAAAGGAGCTATCGTTTTAACACGATCCAATATCTGCCGATGAAACATAATTCGGCTTTCTTTTGTGGGGTAGCCCGAAAATAAAAATCTGGTGCCGCCTAATTTCCAGCCGTAAAGAAATTTTCTCCATCCGTTGGTTAGTTGAATCCCTCCATCACCCTTATATTTGGTGTAAATATTTTTTTCACCCATCGGATAATCAAATTCATCTTCTTTAGAATTTACAACTACATATTTATGGGTTAATTCTCCATAGTAAATCTCTGGTTGTGTTATTTTAAGTTCTCTGTATTTGCTAACCGGAGGAATATCCTTAATTAGTAAATTGGGTAAACCGCTCGAAGTGAATTCATTCACAAGGTTTAACACTGCACCATAACCATGAGTATATTTGAATTTTTTATTTATAAAAGTCTGGCTTTTTGCGGGCAGATTATCAGCATTCATCTCTCTTCCTGATATCATGACCTCACGATACTCATCATTAATATGATACCGATCTATATCTACATCATTAAATTCGTAATATAACCTAATCTCTTGAAATTGTTTAAATATGGCATCTAAAGCCCTGTAATCCCATAGCCTTATATTTGAAAATAGTTTTTTATTTTGTTCAATATCTTTACGTGAGAACTCCTCCCTGGCAGGAAATTCTTTCACTTCCACTTTATCAAGATGATACCCTTTTCTGGTAAATTGGATATTATTTTCGATATAAGGTCTTTCAACGGTTATTTCATTAGGTTCAACCTTTAACCACTGAAAAAGACCGGGTGTTATCCCTAATATAATAATCCATAGGAGAACAGCCGTCCCGGGAATAGTATATATTGCCCGGATATTATTCTGTTTTGATTTGATTCTAAAAATATTTTTTTGAAACCATGTTCTGGCAAGTGGTGATATCATGACAATACCAAAAAAGATGAATAATCCTGCATTAACTAAGAGTAAAGGCAATCGCACATAATGATCTGTCCATCCCGGGCCATGTACTGCTCCCTGTGCGGAGAATAATAAACCATACCGTTTTAAGTACTGTCCGAAAGCAAGTATTAGAAAAATAATTCCAACACTCAAAAATAAGGAGTGAGAGGGAGATAATTCTTTTTTAACCCACTTCTGGTTATCTTCTGATATGGAAAAAATCCCCACCAAATTTGCAACTGCAGCAATTATGCTTAAATAGAGTAAAAGCTGATATAAAGATAGTAGGAAGGGATAATTAAATAGGTAGAATGAAGTGGACATTCCTAATATAGGTTCTATTGTTTCTGTTGGAGATTGAAAAATGAATTTTAAAAATACATCCCAACGAGAATGCCACCAGCCTCCTCCAATGAATGCTGCAAGCAAAATAGCAAGATACCTGATATATTTGTCTTGATTTTTAAGATTATAGGTGAATAGATAAGTTACAAATCCACTGAATAGGAAAGAAATAACAAAAAGGCCTTTTTTAGTTAACCAAACCTTCCAGAAACGGTTATTATACCCTAAATTTTCAAACCATAACATTTCGCCCCAAAAACTCATAAAAGCAAAAAATAACAGTGAAAGAATGGCCAGGGTAGCTCCAAAGAAGATTACTTTTTTCTTTTTTTTTATGATCCCTTTATAAAGGATAAAACCGGAAGTTAGCATTAAAAGCGCTAAAATAATAGTATACATAAATTTTGAATTTAAGTTTATCATTAAATACCACTAAAAAATTATGCCATAAAAACTCATATGCTTTGAAATGCATTATGAGCCTTGTATATGCAATTATCTTATTTTATATATTTTTTGTTTTTGTAGAATAAATACCCATCATTGATTCTATTTTTTTCTTGAAAATAATTTATATGGAAATATTGAAATTCATGTTTTTTATATTCACTCAGTAAATTCATTCATAAAAACATACAAATAATAACGACATTACTGCTCTAATAAAAAAATAAGGAACTATTGGGTATATTTAAAATGAAAGATGGTTTGTATAAAAATATTTTTAACTGTTTTTACTTACACTGAGATAATGTTTGGAATAATTAAGCATATGTTTGTCCTCACAATGGTTGCTAATGAAATTAAACCACTTCTCTTTTATGGCTGGCGCTAAATTTTTATACAGCTGCATGTTTTCACCAAATATTCCTTCAATACCTGCCAGA
>DATFIZ010000084.1:0-24075 GCA_035269575.1 Bacteroidales bacterium
CATTTCATGATTAGTCTCGACATAAACCTCTTTATCAAAACTGCTGTTCCCGGTTCTGAATCGTTGGGCATTTTTTTTAAAACTTAATTTATCAAAAATATTTCTTTTTCTAATAAGCAAGCGATAGTTATAATTACCATCAACAGGTATAAATATTCCGCTATAAGTTCTGTATTTATCAAAATCCCCCCCTGATTTATTTGATATAAAATAGATATTCTTCAATTCACTAATTGTTATAATTACTCTTCGGATATAATTCCCATATCGAATATTTATTGCCTTTTCGTATACGTAAATATCCCAATTTTCTCTTTTAGCAATTTCTCTTAAAATATCTTTGGGTAATTTTTCTTCATCCATTTATTTAATTTTTTAATTATATTGATTTTAAATTTCTCTTTTAGTAATTAACTATTCTTTCATAGCAATATTTCATTCAACATTCTCCGTTTTTATTTTTCTGAAAAAATGTCCGGTCGAAAGGACAATGATGAGTAACACCAAATGAATGGCAGCCATAATTACCGGATGAGGAGTAAATATAATGGCAAAATTTACCGATGCATGAAAAAGGATTAATATCAAAACGTTTCCATTTGTTTTATTAAAGAACCAGGTGCTAAAAAAAGAAGCAATGAATGTCCAAATTACTACAGCCGGAATATTTTGTATGGTATAATTTTCGACCAAAGTAAAATAACCAATATGCCAAACAGACCATACAATTCCTATAAATATTGAAGCAATAAAAGGATTGTATTTCATTTGCAATTTCTTAAGAGCAAAGCCACGCCAGCCAACTTCCTCGCCAACGCCTGCATAAAATATAATGGAAAACAAAAACAAAGGAATAAGAACGACCAAATTGATAGCAGGCAGTTCTATTTGTTCCGGAAATAATTTGGTGGATATCAACACTCCTGCTAATTTCAAAACAGGATATAATGCAATAGCTAAAATATACCAAAAAACTTTTGTTTTTGATATATTTACGAGTCTGTCTATCGAATTAGCTCCTTTGTTTACGAATACTTGTATGATAAAATATATAAAGGTAAGTGAAATAATTACCGATATCATAGGATTTTCGTAGAGTAATTGATCTATTCTATTTTGATAATATTCATCTCCATATAGCAAAGCAATTATAATTATACAAAGGAGTACAGCAATAAATGGCAAATAAGATTTTATTTTAACAGGCTTATCATTTTGCCTGTTTATTAAAGTTAAAATAATTGCTACTAAGGCAGGTGCAAAGTATCCAAATTGTGTTAGCACCATTTTTATTGACCCACTTTGCCCTTTTGCTATAAACCACAACAATATTGATATTATTATAGTCAATATACTAAAAGCAAGAAACTGAAATTTTGTAAAAAATGTTTTCATACTATTTATTTAATGATCAAACAGCTAAATTTTGGCTAATTGTTTTCATAGTTCATTTACTTATCATTGGCTATCAATAAAATTATATCTTTTTAATGGCAAGCAACTCCCTACTCTTAGGGGCAAAATGAAATTCAACTTTATCCTTTTCTTCAACCCTCTCCCACAACTCTTTATCAACTCTATACTTCACATTTTCAACAATTATGGCATAATTGGTAAAAGCATTCATTTCTTTATAAAAAGCACTCTTCTTTCCATTGGTTGAAATTCCGACCGAACTACCGGCCTCAAAATCTTTCTGTGCTGTCTTTTTATCAATCGTTTGAATAAGCACATCCTTTTCTCCAGTTCTTAAATCACTCCAAAACTTTCTGTTGGCCAACCATAATATTATTACACTTATTAAAATCCCTACAGGAGTTAAATACTTTAAATCCCCCTCATCATTTTTAATAATGGCTATAATCCATGGGACCAGGGAAAGTAGAAAAAATAAAAAACTAATGATAAATCCAACCCTTGCCGAAGCTTTTAACTTCTTCCGGTCTTGAAAGGTTAATTTTCTTTTCATAAAACATATTCTGGTTAATAAAAAACTTGATTACTTAAAAATTAATGATTTATTATTTTGAAATAGTTATTCATTCTCGGCAGAATTATTTTTATTAGTCTTCAATCTTCCTGCTTCTTTTAAAGCCTTCGTAACAATCCACTCTAACTGACCATTTGTACTGCGAAATTCATCCGCAGCCCATTTCTCGAGTGCTTTCATCTTTTCTTCACTCATCCGCAGCACAAATGATTTCTTTTTAGACATATTTTTTAATGATTTAAGGTTCCGGTATTAACTACTGGTCGTGCGGACTCATCAGAACAAAGCACAACCATCAAATTACTCACCATTGCAGCTTTATCATCCTGATCCATTTCAATAATTTTCTGAACAGAAAGCTGCTCCAAGGCCATCTCAACCATACTCACAGCACCTTCTACAATTTTATGGCGTGCAGCTACAACTGCTGTAGCCTGCTGTCGGCGTAACATTGCACTTGCAATTTCTTCCGAATAAGCAATATAATTGATTCGTGCTTCAATAACATGAATTCCGGCCATATCGAGACGCTCAACAATTTCTTTTTCCAATTCATTATTCACTTCTTCAACACCCGAGCGTAAGGTTATTTCTGCATCCTCATCTTCAAAATTATCATAAGGATATTGTCCAGCCAATTTTCTTAAAGCCGCTTCGCTTTGCACAACAACAAAATGCTCAAACTCATCTACTTCAAATACAGCTCTAAAAGTATTCTCTACTTTCCACACCAGAACGACTCCTATCTTAATAGGATTCCCGACTTTATCGTTAACTTTTATAGGGTCACTGTCAAAATTTCTGGCTCTGAGTGAAATTTTTCTTTTCGTAAAAAAAGGATTTACCCAAAAGAATCCATTTTTTTTGGTAGTTCCTTTGTAGGCGCCAAATAAAACAAAAACGCCAGATTCATTTGGATTAATAATAACAAACCCGATAGAAAGAAAAGCGCCAAGTAAAATCATAAAGATAAACCAGGGATTCCCCAAAAAAACCATACCGGCAATACCAAATCCAATAAGCAAAAGGTTTACCATTAACATTGCATAGCCAGAAGCAGCTGAATAATCTTTTTCTTGATTCATGATTAAATTTTTAAAAGGTTAATATAATATCATATTGATATCACAATAATATTAATTTAAATCATAAAAAACAAATTTTTAAACAAAAAAAATGGGACAACATTTCTGTTACCCCATAAATCTAAATTTAACGCTTACCTAATAATTTTTATCACGGGTAAGTTCTAATACCCGATTAACTAATTCGTCGGGAGCTTTAATTATATCCCGGTTTAAAATTCTCATTTCCTCAGAAAATTCATTAAAATCAACATCTAAAAAACTTTCATTGGTTACATTATCTTTATTTAAATTATCATAAAGATAGAATAGTGTAAATATTTCTCCCATAGGCGTCATTTTTTTTATTTTTAAAACGCAAATGAGAAACCATTTATTATATCAATTATCTATTTTATTGATAGGTTAAGCTTAAATTTTTTTCTTCAATTAACTTTCGCAAATTAATCAAAGCATAACGCATACGTCCCAAAGCTGTATTGATACTAACATTTGTTTGTTCGGCAATATCTTTAAAACTTAAACCTACATAATGGCGTAGTAAAACCACTTCTTTTTGCTCATCGGGCAAAAAATCAACCAGTTTACGTACATCATTAGAAACCTGCTCCTGGATAATATTATCCTCTATTGTTTTATCAGAAAATTTATTTGAATTAAACAAGTCGGTTTCATACTCATCGTTTGAATAGGTTTTCATTTGTTTTTCCTTGCGGAAATGGTCAATAATTAAATTATGAGCAATCCGAATCACCCATGAAATAAACTTTCCGTTTTCCTTATATTTACCAGATTCCAACGACTTAATAACTTTAATAAAAGTATCCTGAAAAATATCATTCGCCAGATGCTCATTTTTTACCATTAAAAAAATATAGGTATAGACTTTATCTTTATGGCGTTTGATTAAGGTTTCGATACTGGATTGATTACCCTTTATGAACTGTTTTACAAGCTCATGATCTGAAAATCCTGATGCTCTCAAAACAACCTCCTTTTTATTTATGTTTAAAAAAAGGTAAAGGTTTAATCGATAATCAATCCTCCGAAATTTTGGTTAGTAATTCAAATTTTTTAAACTAATTTAGCGCAATTAAATAAAAATTTTGGTTAATTCAAAACCATTTTATATTTGTTAACATTCTTTAAGTAATTTTCTTTCAATTATTATGCCAGATAAAAGTCAACATATCATTATAAAAGGAGCAAAAGTTCATAACTTAAAAAATATAAGTTTAAATATTTCTCGCGATACATTCATTGTCATTACGGGAGTTTCAGGTTCAGGCAAATCGTCGCTGGCATTTGATACGATTTATGCCGAAGGCCAACGACGCTATGTAGAAAGTTTATCATCTTATGCAAGGCAATTTTTAGGAAAAATAAATAAACCCGATGTTGAATTTATTCAAGGGATTCCTCCGGCTATTGCTATCGAACAAAAGGTAAACACCCGTAATCCACGCTCAACAGTTGGAACTTCAACAGAAGTTTATGATTATTTAAAACTTTTGTATGCCCGCATAGGAAAAACCTACTCCCCTGTATCCGGAAGTATTGTTCAACGACACACTGTTACTGATGTGGTAAACTATATTTTAACTTTTAAAGAAAGTACCAAGGCCCTCATCTTATCTCCTTTATTAATAGAAAACGGGAAAAAAATTACCGATTACCTCAGCATGCTCTCAAATGAAGGCATTAATAGGATTGAACAAGAAAATGAAGTACATAAAATTAGGGAGATAATTATAAATCCATCGTTAATAGATAAAAATAAACCAATAAATGTTGTAATTGATAGAATTGTCATTAAAAATGACGAAGATTCAATCAGCCGATTTGCAGATTCGGTTAAGTTAGCACTTGATGAAGGAAGCAACAAATGCATTGTTGCTGTATACTACGACCATAGGATGATCAAAAAAGAGTTCTCTGGCCATTTTGAAGCTGATGGTATTGAATTTGAAGAACCAACCGTTAACACATTTAGCTTTAACAACCCGGTTGGAGCTTGCCCCCGTTGCGAAGGGTATGGTAAAATAATTGGTATCGACGAAGACCTGGTGATCCCAAATAAAAGCCTATCGGTTTATGAAGAAGCCATTGCATGTTGGCGAGGAGATAAAATGCAAGAGTGGAAAAATCAATTGATTTATCATGCCGATAAATTCAATTTCCCAATACATAAACCTTTTTATGATTTATCTGAAGAACAAAAAATGTTACTTTGGACGGGGAATAAGTATTTTAAGGGTTTAAATCGTTTTTTCGAATATTTGGAGCAAAAAAAATACAAAATTCAGTACCGCGTAATGCTTTCACGATACCGAGGAAAGACTACCTGTCCTGAATGCAGAGGAACACGCTTAAAAAAGGAAGCTTCGTATGTAAAAATAAATACTAAATCTGTACAGGATTTAGTTTTGATGTCTTTAGATGAGCTGTATGCTTTTTTCAAGAATCTGAAACTAAGTAATTATGAACACGAAGTATCCAAACGAATTTTAGTAGAGATATACAGTCGTTTAGAATTTTTACTCAATGTAGGATTAGGGTATTTAACCCTTAACAGATTATCATCTACATTGTCC
Source organism: Bacteroidales bacterium (assembly GCA_035269575.1). GTDB lineage: Bacteria > Bacteroidota > Bacteroidia > Bacteroidales > UBA12077 > UBA12077. The sequence goes on from DATFIZ010000084.1 coordinate 5,670, forward strand.
GGTGGCGAATCGCAACGAATAAACCTGGCAACATCATTAGGAAGTAGCTTAGTGGGCTCATTATATATTCTTGACGAACCAAGTATTGGACTTCATTCAAGAGACAATCACAGGCTTATTAAAGTACTTAAACAGTTGCAAAACCTTGGAAATACAGTAATTGTTGTGGAGCATGACGAAGAAATTATTAAATCGGCAGATGAAATAATTGATATTGGTCCGAGAGCCGGAAGACTGGGAGGTGAGATTATCTTTCAGGGCAATCATAACGAAATTCTAAAAAGCAAGAAAAGCCTTACGGCTGATTATTTAACGGGTAAAAAATACATTGAAATTCCCAAATTACGCCGAAAATGGAATAATTATATTCAAATTACCGGAGCACGTGAAAATAACCTTAAAAATATTGATGTTAAATTCCCTTTGAATGTTTTAACGGTAATTTCCGGAGTTAGTGGGTCAGGAAAATCAACTTTAATTAAAAACATTCTTTATCCGGCACTCAGTAAGATAATAATGGGAACCGGAGAAAAAACAGGGAAATTTGATAAAATTTCCGGCGATATCAAACAGCTTAACAGTATAGAATTTGTGGATCAAAATCCTATTGGACGGTCTTCTCGTTCTAATCCGGTAACATACCTGAAAGCTTATGATGAGATTAGAAAATTATATGCCGAACAACCGGGTTCAAAACTTAATCATTTTAAACCGGCACACTATTCGTTTAATGTTGACGGTGGAAGATGTGAAGAGTGTCAGGGAGAAGGGGTTATAAAAGTAGAGATGCAATTTATGGCTGATGTTACCTTAATTTGTGAAAGTTGCCAGGGTAAACGTTTTAAAGAAGAAATACTGGAAATAAAATATCGTGACAAAAATATTGCCGATGTTTTAGAAATGACTGTAAATGAATCAATTGAGTTTTTCAGTGAAGGAAAAGGCACTGCTGAAAAAAAGATAGTAGAAAAATTAACTCCTCTGGCTGATGTTGGATTAGGATATATCAAGCTGGGACAATCGTCAAGTACATTAAGTGGTGGCGAAAGTCAAAGAGTAAAACTTGCTGCGTTTCTTAGCAAAGAAAATGCGCAACAATCGACACTGTTTATTTTCGACGAGCCCACTACGGGGTTGCATTTTCACGATATTAATAAGCTGCTTGATGCATTTAACGCACTAATTAATCGTGGAAATAGCATCTTAATCATTGAACATAATATGGAAATCATAAAATCAGCCGATTGGATTATTGATTTAGGCCCTGAAGGAGGTAATTATGGAGGCCAGATTATTTTTGAAGGCACTCCCGAAGAGCTAATAAAAAATAACCACTCCTTTACGGCGAAGTTCTTAAAACCAAAGATGAAGAGAAAGAATGATAAAGTGTTAAAAACTAAAAAAAGCCTGTAATTTTACAGGCTTTAGGCAAAATATTTTTAAATAATTAGGAATCACTTTCTTTTATACCAAACATGATAGCCACACATCCGCTAACCAACTCATCAGACTCACCATCGCTATGCTTAACTCTTAGTGAAATAATTAGTTGTTGACTTGATTCAAGCTTGAAATCCCATATTTTCGAATAATTATTTTTTCTATTATCATAAAGCACATTACGCTTTACATCAAGTACCTGAAACTCTATTCCCGGAAGAGATTCAGACCCACAAATATAAATTCTGTAATTTTGCCCGGCATAAAATGTTTTATATAATTCGGCATCTTCACCTTCGGTAAGAATTGCAGCATTATAATTTCCATCATGGGTATAAGGTGCTAATTCTAATTTACATACTTTTTTAGCAAAACTTTTACATTGTGAAATGCCGGAAAGTGGTATCAGAGCTAATACTGTGAGGATAATTATTGCCTGGTATATTTTTTTCATAACAGAGGATATTTTATAATGTAAAATTATTTCGAATTACTTTCACTTGATTTTTTAACTGGTTAAAAGTACTAGGGCTCATTTTAACCTGGGTAGTAGACTTTAGCGTTGTAACATTTGTTTCTTCGTCAGTTACCGGTTCAATCTCAGAAGATGTTATCTCAATTTTATCATAGATTTGTTTTATTTGATCGACTTGAATAATAATATTTTTCACATCGTCGTTATCCGTATTTTCTTCTAAAAGACTGTAAACGGTTGACAGGGTTAATTTTTGGTCTACTATACGTTTTACCAATTCGTTATTTTGCAAATCATCATCGGGGGCAACTAAATTAGTAGCAATATATAATCCTTCAATCCACCCTCCCACAAGAACTATAGCAGACATTGCCTGCCGGTCATTTTCTTCGAAAAAAGAACTTGAATTCATGATAGTTTCAGAAATAATATCCATTATGATATCCCGGTTATTAATATTTGCCTCTAACCGATTAACTGTTTCTTCATCAATCACATTTAAAATTCCTAAACCTTCTGCCATATTTTTAGCAGCATCCATATAATTAATAGTAGCCTGGGTTTGATCAAACAAACTGGCATAACTTAAATCTGTAGTGTAAATACCCAGATTTAACGCCATACTTTTATTGGTAACATATCTGGTTACATTTTCGGTTGGATTTAAAAACTCCTCATTATATTCAGCACCTGCCTGTTTAAGTATCATTGCTGTTTCTAATGGAGAAGGAAGAGAGTAAAAAATTTCTTTTACGGTTTTAACATCCTGAACCAGTTTTTCATCAATTTCTAAAGAATCAATGGTAACTACTTCATCAGTATCAGTGCTCTTTTCTTTATCCGAAGAGCAGTTCGTCAATATTGCAATAACCGAAAAAATTGCAATAAAATAAAAGGTGCTACGAAATAATTTGATATTCATAATTTGTTGTTTTATTTATTGTTACCAACGAATGCATTTTTTAGTAAAATTAACACTTTTTTTTAATAATCAAAATTTCAATTTTCGTATACCAGCTAATTTTTAAGCCTATATACGGATATTTCCATAATTTGGTTATAAATATATCCCAATAATTTTAAACTAATATAGAAAATTATAATGTGAATACCCAATAATTCTAAATGATTTATTCTAATTTTGTCCATTGTAAGGACTTATAGAATCACGAAAAATGACGAACAAAGAATTAATCAAAAACCTGCATTCCACGAATCAAGAAATAATTATTAACACCCTTAAATTTATTTCAACTGATGGGAATAAGGATATAATGCCTGAAGTGATTAATCTGCTTCAACAAACTAAAAATACCGCCATAAAAAATGAGATTATTAAAATACTGGAAAATTTAAAAGACCCCAATAGCGCACCAAAACTTGTCGATGCTATTGAAGATGAAGGTTACAAAGGAGAACTACCCATTTTAGTTTCGGCTTGTTGGAAAAATGGTCTTAATTATGATGAATATATCGAAACATTTGTCAAAATTTTTATCCGGGGCGATTTTCAACTTGCATTTGATGCTTTTACTGTTATGGACAACATGGAAAAGATTAAGGAAAAGGATGCTGACCGCTGTTTAAAAAAACTTGAAACTGCGATTGAAGATATAAGTTACGATAAGCGTCAATTATTTAATGAACTAACAAATATTATTAGAGATAAAAAAGAAAACCCTGCCAGCTAGCAGAGTTTTATTAGTAATGATTAGTGAATACTCGAAAAGTATTTCATAAACTGGGACCGCTCATAAATTAATGGGTCTTCAATTCTGTGATAACTCATTTTTCCTCTAAATTCATCGACATGTTCAAAACCCTTTTCATCCATCCATGATTCTAAATCCTTTAGAATATTTTCCAGATGACTAATCCCATTTTTATAGAGAGTTGAGCATACCTGTACAACTTTTGCTCCGGCTAAAATTTGTTTAACTACAGCTTCTCCATCATGAATACCGGTTGAAGCAGCAATATCTAATCGCGAAATTTTGGAGGATACAATTCCTACCCACCGGAGAGTATCTCTATTATCTGAGGGCGAACTAAACACTTCTGAAGCCACAAATTTCATATGATGAACATCAATATCGGGTGCATAAAAACGGTTAAATAAAACCACTCCGGGAACATGCAATTTCTGGATAAACCCTACCAGGTTTGTAAAATGAGAGCCCAACTTAAATGCAAATGGGATGGTTAAAATTTTCTTTAATTTATCCGCTAAGTCAAAATAAATCTCTTCATATTTTTCTCCGGATGCATTTCTATCATTAGGTAATATAAAGACATTTACTTCTAATGCATCAGCGCCGGCATTTTCAATCTGTTTTGCAAAATCTACCCAGTCTTTTGCAGAAACACAATTAATGCTGGCTATTACAGGAATATCTACTTCTTCTTTTGCTTTTTTTATTAAATCCAAATATTCCTGAACGGTATTATTTTTCGTGTAATATTTAACATAATCTAATGCTTCGGGCGAATCGGAGGTTTCGGCTAATGATCCGGCTTCGTAATTTATTTGCTCTTCGAAAAGAGATTTTAAAACAATAGCACCGGCTCCTTGTTTCTCAATTTCTTTAATTTTATCTATTGAGCTGGTTAATCCTGAGCTACCAACAATAACGGGGTTCTTTAATTTTAAACCTAAATAAGTGGTTTCTAGCTGACTCATAACTATAATCTATTTTATTTACTAATTTTAATAATTTCTGGGCCCAAAAAGAAGACTTCCAATACGAATAATAGTTGCTCCTTCTTCGATAGCAATTTTATAATCATTCGACATTCCCATGGAAATCTCGCAAAAATCTTCCTTTGAATGAAAAAATTGCTTTTTTAACTCATTAAAGATATAAACTAATTCTTTAAATTCGCTACGAATTAAATCGGTATTTTCAGTAAAAGTTGCCATCCCCATCACCCCTTTTACGTTAACATGTTCCAAATCAGCAAATTCAGAAGAAGTTATAAAGTCTTTAGCCTCATCCAAATCCAATCCGAATTTGGTTTCTTCTTTGGCAATATGAAATTGTAAAAGGCAATCAATCTTACGATTATTTTTATGTCCTTCTTTATTAATTACTTTTAATAATTTAAACTTATCTACTCCATGAATCATAGCAACAAAAGGGGCAATATATTTAACCTTATTGCTTTGTAAATGGCCAATCATATGCCATTCAATATCTTTAGGAAGCTCCTCGTATTTTTGAATCAGTTCCTGTGCTTTATTTTCCCCAAAAACTTTATATCCTGAATTATAGGCATCAAGAATTGTTTCAACGGGTTTTGTTTTGGTGACAGCTATAAGTTTAACTTGCGATGGAATTTCTTTTTCCACAAAATGCTGAATATTATCTGCAACACTCATAGATTATTTTTTGATTTATTTTTCCTGATTTTACGTATCAAAATTAAGAAAAAAAGTAAAGCTTAAAAAGAACAATTTAAATTGTATATTACGACTCAAAAAAAAGGAGAGCAAAAATCTGCTCTCCGTGAATAATTATTGAACATAAGAAATTAGTCTAACTTATGAATTACCAAGCCACTTCTTAATTTAGGTTCAAACCATGTTGTTTTTGGCGGCATAATATTCCCTGAGTCGGCAATATTAATAAGTTGCTGCATAGAAACGGGATACAAAGCAAATGCAACCTTCATATCGTCATTATCTACCCGTTTTTTCAATTCGCCTAACCCTCTGATACCACCAACAAAATCGATACGTTTAGAAGTTCTTAAATCTTGTATGTCAAGGATTGGCTCCAGCACATGCTTCGACAAAATGGTAACATCCAAAACACCTATTGGATCTTTATCATCATAAGTACCATCTTTAGCGGTTAACTTATACCAATCGCCATCAAGGTACATGCTAAACTCGTGCAATTTTGAAGGTTTGTAAATTTCTGAACCAACTTTTTCTACGTCAAAAGCATTTCTAAGTCTTTCGATAAACTCAGCTTCGGACAGGCCATTCAAATCTTTAACCACACGATTATAATCGATAATATTCAGCTGATCATCAGGAAAATGAACAGCCATAAAGAAATTATACTCTTCGTTTCCGGTATGGTCCGGATTCTGTTCTTTCTTTTCCATTCCGATACGTGCAGCTGCAGCTGTTCTATGATGCCCGTCGGCAACATAGGTATAAGGTACTTTTGTTTCAAACAATACCTGTAACTTTTTGTTGGTTTCTGCATCATTAATGGCCCAGAAGTGATGTCCAAATCCATCTTCGGCAACAAAGTCGTAATCAGCTTCCTGTTTTTTTACAATATTTTCTACAATTCTATCAATTTCAGGAACCGCTTTGTATGAAAAGAACACTGGTTCGATATTTGCATTCGTATAACGCGTAAGAACCATTCGGTCTTCTTCTTTTTCAGGCCGTGTAAGCTCATGCTTTTTGATTATCCCTTTGTTGTAGTCTTCACATGCAGCAGCACCTACAAGACCATACTGTGTTTTTCCATCCATGGTTTGGGCATAAATGTAAAATTTAGGTTCATCATCCTGCACTAACCATCCTTTTTCCTGAAACCTTTTAAAATTCTCTACGGCTTTATTATAAACAGTATCAGAATGAATATCCGTTCCTTCAGGACAATCAATTTCGGCACGTGTAATATGTAACAATGAATTTTCTTTTTCCTCGGCCATTTGAGCTGCTTCTTCACTGTTCATAACATCATATGGTAATGATGCTAAATCTTTAACTATATCTCCGGGTGGCCTTAACCCCTTAAAAGGTTTTACTATCGCCATTTTTTATTTCTTTTAATTAATGATTTTAATATAATGTTTCAATGATACAATGATACAATGATACAATGATGCAATGATGCAATTGTTCGATGACACAATGAAACAATGTTTTTCTAATTAGTTTACTTTAAATGTTTCGTTTCCGTTTTCGATAAAATCAACGATTTGTTCGGCAGCTGCTTTACCAGCGTTTATATTTGCTTCTGCTGTTTGAGCTCCCATTTTCTTAGGAGTAAAGAAATATCTTCCTTCGAAGTTGGCTTCAATTTCATCTTTACAATCCGGAGCAATATCCGAAACATATTTAAAATCGTCTCTTTCAGCAAAAACCTTCAGTAACTCATCTTCGTTAATTACCTCTTTTCTTGCTGTATTTACCAGTGTTGCGTTTTCAGGCATTTTGCTTAATAAATCGTAACCAATTGATTTTTTTGTTTTATCATTGGCAGGGATATGTAATGAAATATACTGACAGGTAGAATATAATTCTTCAACAGCATTTAAAGGTTTAATTCCTTCTTTTTCCATCTTTGCTTTATCCACAAATGGGTCGAAAGCATAAAGTTCCATACCAAATCCATTGGCAATTTCGGCTACGTATTTCCCAACATTACCATAAGCATGAATTCCTAATTTCTTACCACGTAACTCTGTACCCGGCTTTCCATTGTAATTACCACGGGCAATAGACACCATCATACCGAGAGCTAATTCTGCAACAGCATTTGAATTTTGCCCGGGGGTATTCATAGCTACAATATTTTTAGCGGTACAAGCATCAAGGTCAAGATTATCATATCCTGCTCCGCCTCTCACAACTATTTTAAGATTTTTAGCAGCATCAATCACTTCTTTGGTAACTTTATCGCTACGTACAATTAATGCATCAACATCCTCAACGGCTTTTAATAATTCTGCTTTATCGGTATATTTCTCGAGAAGTACCAGTTCGTATCCGGCGTTATCTAAAACTTCTTTGATTTGCGTTACAGCTGCCGGAGCAAAAGGTTTTTCGGTTGCAACAAGTACTTTTTTCATATCATTAAAATTTAAATGGTTAATAAAGAGGCTCAAAGCACTGAAGCCCTGAGCCTAAAATTATAAAAAAATCATTAAGCATTCTTCGCCTCAAAATCTTTCATTGCCTGAACCAATGCATTTACATCTTCCATGGTAGATGCATTATATGTAGAAGCTCTGAAACCACCAACAGAACGGTGACCTTTAATTCCTACACAATTTTGTTCCGCCGCATATGCGATAAAATCTTTATCCAAATCTTTGTACTTATCTTTCATTACAAATACAATATTCATTCTTGAGCGGTCTTCTTTTACTACAGGACAAACAAACATCTCACTTTCATCGATGGTTTTGTAAAGCAAGTCAGCTCTCTCATCGGCTAATTTATTCATTGCTTCTACTCCGCCCATTGACTTAACCCACTTTAAGGTTTCGCGAACAGCAAAAATATTTACTACGGGAGGTGTATTAAACATAGAATCTTTATCCATGTGTATTTTATATTGAAGCATAGTAGGAATCTTACGGTCAGCTACTACCTTTTCTATCATATCATCCCGGATAATCACGAAAGTAACACCTGCGGGACCGAGGTTTTTCTGAGCACCACCATAAATCATGGCATATTTGGAAACATCTACCGGACGACTTAAAAAGTCTGATGACATATCGGCGATTAGAGGCAATCCGCCAAAATCATAATCCTCAAAAATTTCAGTACCCCGAATCGTATTGTTTGTAGTAATATGAACATAATCAATATCTTTTGGCACCTCATACCCTTTTGGAATATATGTAAAATCTTTATCCTCAGAAGATACCTCAATTACTTCGCCCCAAAGTTTTGCTTCTTTAATTGCTTTGGCAGACCAGGTTCCTGTATTTAAATAAAATGCTTTGGATTTTAAAAAATTATAAGGAATCATGGCAAACTGCATACTTGCTCCACCGCCTAAGAATAATACAGAATATCCTTCAGGGATACTAAGCACTTCTTTCATTAATTCAATAGTTTCATCCATTACAGCCTGGAAATCTTTGCTTCGGTGTGATACTTCAAGAATCGATTGTCCAATTCCATTTAAGTCAAGAATAGCGTCAGCAGTATTCTTTAATAATGGATCTGACAATTTACATGGTCCTGCGTTAAAAATATGCTTTCTCATAATGTATTGTTTTTAAATTTGTTAACTAATTATAAATTTTGACTGCAAGATGCAAATAAATTTTAAATTTTTTGAGGTTATTTTATATGATGTTTAACACTTTTTAAGCAATTGTCATCTAAAATATGTTTATAAAATTAAGAATAAACCATTGATTTAAAAACTCTAATTGCTAAAATCCTTTTGTTCAATAAGGTAATTGTCTTTAAGGAGAACAATTACTCTCGTAGTATCTACTTGAAAACAATAATTAATAATACTTCCCAAACCTAAACGGGTAAGCCGCTGATACTGATAAATGGTTTTAATATAAGCTAAAATATCTTTTTTAGCCAACGACCACAAATCCATGGATGCCATAACTGAATCACAATTCGTAGTAAATTGTTTGGTTGTTAAAAGTTCCTTCGATAATGCTCCGGCAAATAGAGCATCTTCCGTACAAAAACTACCGTGCCATCCCGAACATAATAAAAGCACATCTTGATTTTCATTTTTAATATATTCTGCTACTGCAGATAAATTAAGAAACGAAGCAATAATTACCTTTTTAGCTTTACTGGCAGAATTAATCGTGTTTGTACCGTTCGTTGAGCTATATACCAGTGTTTCCCCTTTAATCTTCTCCGGGTTAAATATGTAGGGTGAATTATTAAAATCAGCAAAATCAATTTTTTTTCCATCCCGTTCGGCAGCAACCAAAAATCCTTTTTCTTTATAAGATTTGGCTTCATTTAAGTTGTTGACCGGAATTAATTTATATAATCCGTTTTTAAACATGGTGGTTATAATCGTTGTTGCTCTCAAAATATCAACAACAACAACCATTTTATTTTCAATAGTATACTTATCAAGCAGTGCTGGTGTAAAACATACTTCAACGGTTTTCATAACATTTCGTTAAATCTAGTGGTATTATAATCAATTTATGATGATTTTGCAAATAAATAAAAACCCTGCCTTTTAAGCAGGGTTCATATTTTATTTTATTCAACCATTACTTAGCTAAGTGGAATGGAGGTTTAGCCACTTTTGCTTTCAGTTTTTTGTTTCTTACCTGAATAAAAATTTCAGTATCGGCTTTCCAGAATCCTTTTTTCAGGTAGGCCATACCAATTCCTTTTTTAATCATCGGAGACATGGTTCCGGAGGTTACTTCCCCAATTTCATTCCCTTCGGCGTCCACAACTTTATAGTTTTGACGTGGTATCCCACGATCTTCCATAATAAAACCCTTCAATCGTTTCTCAACACCTTCTTCTTTTTGTTTTTGCCATTTTTCGCGGTCAATAAAATCATTTCCTTCCACAAATTTCGTAATCCATCCTAATCCACCTTCGATAGCAGATGTTGTATCATCAATATCGTTACCATATAAACAAAAGCCTGATTCAAGTCTTAAGGTATCGCGGGCGCCCAGTCCGATAGGTTTTATTCCAAACTCTTCTCCGGCTTTAAAAACGGCTTTCCAAAGTTTATCGGCATCTTCATTGGCTACATAGATTTCACAACCTCCTGCTCCGGTGTAACCTGTAGTAGAAAAGATGACCTCTTTAATACCAGCAAAATCTATTTTTTTGAAGGTATAAAACTCCATATCTTCTACATTTTCGGATGTAAGTTTTTGCATTGCTTTTAGAGCTAATGGCCCTTGAACAGCAAGTTGAGCAATTTCGTCGGAAGCATTATAAACTTCTTTCCCCACTTCGAGTCCCATTTCCTGAGCTTGTTTTGTTACCCAAGCCCAATCTTTATCAATATTTGCTGCATTAACAACCAACAAGTACGTTTCTTTATCAAACATATAAACCAACAGATCATCAACAATACCTCCTTTTCCATTGGGCAAACAAGAATACTGGACTTTCCCTTCGTATAAATCGGCAACATTATTGGATGTAATTTTCTGAACCAGATCGAATGCTTTGGGACCTTTTACCCAAAATTCACCCATATGAGAAACATCAAAAACACCAACTTTCTCACGAACAGTTATATGCTCGTCATTAATTCCAGAATACTCGATAGGCATATTATATCCTGCAAATGGATGCATTTTAGCACCCAGTTCAAGATGAAACTTTGTAAATGCTGTATTTTTCATGGCTTGTATTTTTATATTTTACACTATAATGTTTTACTTGTTCACAAAACTATAAAAATTTATTCACAAAATTAATGATATCATAAAAAGCAAAAGGATGATTATTTTTAGTAATCATCCTATTACTTTCTTGTCAATTAAACTATTTCTTTGGCTTACTTACTTAAAACTTTAAATTCAACACGACGGTTTTGAGCTCTGCCCTCTTCGGTATTATTATCAGCAACCGGTTGGGTAAACGAATAGCCTTTATATTCAAGTCTGGATTTATTTACCCCTTGATCAATTAAATAATCGACCACACTTTTAGCTCTGGCTTCGGATAACTTTTGATTAACTCTATACGAACCAACATTGTCGGTATGTCCGGAAATTTCTAAACGAATCCTGGGGTTATCTTTTAACAATGTGGCCACTCTTTCCAATTCGGCTGTTGACTCAGGCTTTAAAGTTGCCTTATTGGTTTCAAAGAAAATATTTTTTAATACCATTTTTGCACCCACATCAATCCGGTCTAATTGGAAATTGGCTTGAACTTTACTGTCAACAACCTGTTTTTCTGACAAATTTACGATCGTAACATAAAATAAGTAATCTTTTGCTGTAACCTCAACACCATAATCTTTTTTCTTCGGGATACGCATTTTATATGTTCCCGAGGTATCGGAGAGCCCGGTTGCCACTATTTTACTTAACTCTGTGTCAATCACTTCAACCTTAGCCTGAATAGGAGTTCCTAATTTAGAATCAGTAATCATCCCCACCAAAAACAGGGCTGTATCAACTTTTAATTCTTGTGGGGTAATATAAAATAAATTGTCAATAGGTTTATAGTTCCATGCCAGATGAATATCTTTGGTCATTACTTTTAGTTCTTTTTCTTCTCCCAGGAATATAACTTTATAAAGGTCTAGTCCGCCATTCCCATTTTCGCGCACAGAAGAGTAATAAGCCTGTTTATTATTTTCGTCCATTTTAAAAAACAAATCATTTCCTGGTGTATTAATTGGATACCCAAGGTTTACAGGGTTTGACCACATTCCATTTTCATCTCTTTCGCTAACAAAAATATCAAACCCCCCGATTGAGTTAAGCCCTTGAGAACTAAAATAGAGTTTATCTTCTTTGGGATGCCAGAACACTCCTTCTTCATCATAAATTGTATTAAAAACCGGTCCCATATTCGTAGGTTCTGTCCATTTATCTTTTTCGTTAAAACGACTATAAAAAATATCTAACCCACCTATGGTCCCTTCTCTATTGGATACCAGGAAAAGTTCTTTCCCATCGGGACTAAACGTTATGGTCGTTTCTTTAGATTTGGAAAGTAATTTTTTGGAAATTTTTTTGGGTGATTTCCATTCTCCTTTTTTTAACTCACTGACAAGAATATCTCCCCCGTTTTTTTTGCCATTATAAAGATAAATACGATCTCCATCATTTGAAATGGATAAGATAGAAATATTATTTTTAGATTTTAACTTGTTATCTAAAGGTTTTGCTATTTTCCATAACTCTCCTGCTTGTTCGGAAACAAAAACATTTTCATAAAATTTATTGTCATTCTCATAAATTTGATTTTTACCATCAGTCTCACGGCGAGATGTAAAGTATAATAAATTATTATTGGGATGCAATACCGGGTTATAATCATCAAATTCAGAATTAACCCTGCTTCCCAAATTATTAATAATGACTCTTACTGGCTGCTCAACAAGCTTTTTAGCATTTTTACATTGTTTAATATAATTATCCACGCCAACCTCGAAATCTTTCTGTTCATTGGAAGAATACTTATTATAATAATCTTTATAAAAATCAATGGCCTTATCAAAAGCTAAATTCATATGGTATGCTCTTCCCAGCATAAACGAAATATCATCGGCCACATTTTCATCAGCTAAATATGCTTTTTCAAGAAAATCAGTAGCTTTATAAAATTTATCGGTTCCCAGATAACAAACCCCAATTTTATAATTTAGCTTAGCACATTCATTATTATATTTGTATGCCTTTAAAAAGTGTTCGAGCGCTTTATGATAAGTTCCAAATCCCCCGGCAAATAATTTATTCCCATCTTTTACATTTTTCCACGCCTCTTTAAAACCAACCTCCTTATGGTCAATTCTAAAATCTTTCTTTTTTATTGTTACATTTTCTTGTGCTATTAAGAAAGAACCTGCTTGAAAAATCAGGAGTATCAGTATTAATATTCTTTTTAAAATTTTCATCGTATTCTAATGATTTAATTATTCACACTCTTTTATGTATTTTTCAGCCTCTTCAACACCCAATTCAAAAGCCAGTCTCCAATCATTGCATGCTGCTTCAAAACGTCCCAGAAACTCTTTTGCATATCCCCGATTCAAATATGCTTCGCCAAATTCAGGTTCTAGTTCAATGGCTTTATCCAGATCATTAACAGCTCCAAGATAATTTTCCATTTGAATTTTAGCGATAGCAGAATTATTATATGCCGGGGCATAATCTTTATTGATCTCAATGACTTGTTGGAAATCATTCAAAGCCTTTTCAAATTCAGATAATTGGATATAAGCATTTCCCCGGTTATTGTATGCAATAAAAAACCCGGAGTCTTTCCTAATGGCTTTGCTATAATCTTCTATAGCTCCTTGAAAATCGCCGGTTTTAATCTTGCATCCGGCCCTGTTATCGTAGGCATTTATAATTGTTGAATCATAAGCCAATGCCTGGGTATAATCCCGAATAGCGCCATGAAAATCGTTGAGCATTTTTTTTGTACTACCTCTTTCATTAAAAGCATATGCAAAATCATATTTTTTATCGATAGCCATTGTAAAATCAATTAATGCACTATTATAATCCTGCAACTCAAAATACATTAATCCCCGATAGTAGTATGTTTGAGGAAGTGTAAAACCCTTTTGTATTGCACGGGTAAAATCGGTTAATGCATCCTGATAACTATTCATTAAAAGATTAAGATAGCCTCTCAGATAAAAAGCTTCGGCAGCACCTTCATCTACTACAATGGCTTTAGAAATATCCTCAAGGGCCAGGTCATACTCCTTATTAATGATCTTAATCTTAGCTCTTTCTATATAAGGTAAAGCAAATTCAGGGAGAACCTTCAAGCTTTCATCAAATTTCACATGTGCTTCATTATATTTTGATTCAGCAGCCAGCCTAACTCCTTCGTTATATAACAAATGTGATTTTTTTTCCAGCTCTTTTAATGTTTGTTCGTTCTGTGCAGTTAAACCCAAAACAGGAAATAAAAAACAGAGCAAAAGAATATTTTTTTTCATCATTATGTGGATTATTAGTAAGTTCAAAAAATAATTTCTAAACTTTTTTTATTTTTTTGATTTCAATGTAAGAAATAAATTAGATAAAATGTAAAGTAAAAATAAAAATTTTAATTTCGAAACACTAAAATCTAAATTAATAATTTTATAAATTAGTAAAAGTTTTCTTTATTGCATAAAAAAATTAAAATGTATCACGAGAATAAGCTAATAAATCTTTCCTATTTAGAATCCATTAGCAATGGAGACAATCATTTCATTCTCGAGCTAATTGATATGTTTTTTGAGCAGGTGCCGGAATACCAAAAAAGACTACAGCTTTTATACCAGAAAAAAGATTGGTATAATTTGGGAAGAACAGCTCATAAAGCAAGATCAGCGATTCTTATGGTGGGGATGGAGAACCTAGCTTCAGAGCTCAAAAAACTTGAAGAAAATGCTAAAGTTGAAAAAAATATTCATGAATATCAGGAAATTATTACTAAATTTGTAGACTATAGCAACATTGCAATTAAAGAATTAAACCAGATACGTAAAGAAATAATTTAGATTATAAACCATAAAACCGGAATCTATGTTAAAAAACGAAACCAAAAATGACGTTGAGATATTATCCTTTGACAATATAAACAAATTAAATATCTTAATAGCTCAGACCCTTAAAGAAGAAGTTGCTCAATATTTAACAAAAGCCAATACAAAGCTTATATTAAATCTTGAAGGAATTGAATATGTAGACAGTTCTGGTTTTGGTGCATTACTATCTATTTTAAGGAATGCAAAAAACAATGATAGCCAGTTTAAGATTTGTAATGTATCTTCCGACGTAATGGAGCTGGTTAAATTGCTTCAATTACATAATGTTTTTGATATTTGCGACAATATTGATGATTGCTTAAACTCATTTGAATAAAAAAAGCCCGGGAAAAAATCCGGGCTTTCTTCATTAATTACGAAAAACTAAACCTTTCTCATCTTTATCCACAATAATCTTTTTATCCTTGTCTATCGAATTGGCAATAATTTTCTTCGACAGTTCATTCAAAATTTCCTTTTGAATTATTCGTTTTACCGGTCTTGCTCCATAATGCGGGTCGAATCCGGCTTTTCCAATCCATTTAACCGCTTCGTCCGTAATATCAATAGAAATATTTTGAGCTTTTAGCATCTTTTGAATAATTATAAATTGCAATCTAACGATATCATTTATTTCTTTCTCAGTAAGCGGAGCAAACATAACAATCTCATCAACACGGTTAATAAATTCGGGTCTGATAGATTGTTTTAAAACTCCAAGCACTTTTTGTTTTGTCTCTTCCAGTACAACATCTCTGTTTGTATCATTTAATTTAGAAATATCTTCCTGGATAATATGCGATCCCACATTAGAGGTCATGATAATGATAGTGTTCTTAAAATTCACCAACCGCCCCTTATTGTCAGTTAAGCGACCATCGTCCAACATTTGCAGCAAAATATTAAAGACATCGGGATGCGCTTTTTCGATTTCATCCAACAAGATAACCGAGTAAGGTTTTCTCCGAACAGATTCGGTTAATTGTCCGCCTTCGTCATAACCCACATAACCGGGAGGTGCTCCTACCAATCGTGAAACAGAATGTCTTTCCTGGTATTCGGACATATCAATCCGTGTCATCATATTTTCATCATCAAACAAAAATTTGGCTAAAGATTTTGCCAGTTCTGTTTTACCCACACCGGTAGTTCCTAAAAATATAAACGAACCAATGGGCTTTTTAGCATCCTGCAAGCCTGCTCTGCTTCGCCTTACAGCATCGGAAACCGCAGCAATAGCTTCATCCTGACCAACCACTCTGTTGTGCAACTCATCTTCGAGTTTTAATAATTTTTCTTTTTCGCTCTGAAGCATTCTACTCACAGGGATTCCTGTCCATTTTGCGATAATTTCAGCAATATCTTCGCTTTCTACTTCCTCTTTAATCATAGCTGTTTCGCTTTGATGCTGAATAAGTTCTTCTTTAAGCATTTCAACGTTGGCATTTGCTTCTTTAATTTTACCATACCTGATTTCAGCTACCCGACCATAATCGCCATCACGTTCTGCTTGCTCGGCTTCCAATTTAAATCGATCAATAAGTTCTTTATTTTTTTGTATCTGGTCAATAATCGACTTTTCGTTTTCCCACTTTGAACGCATTTGGTTAAGCTCATCGGATAGATTAGCTACAATTTCACTTAGTTCATTAACTTTCTTTTTATCGCCTTCGCGCTTAATAGCTTCTCGCTCGATTTCCAGTTGTTTAATTTTACGTTCAATTTCGTCAATACTTTCAGGAACAGAGTTCATCTCCAAACGCAACTTCGAGGCAGCCTCGTCAATAAGGTCAATAGCTTTATCGGGCAAAAACCGGTCAGAAATATATCGCTGCGAAAGCTCTACAGCAGAAATTAGCGCATCATCTTTAATACGTACCTTATGGTGCGTTTCATACCGGTCTTTTAATCCGCGTAAGATAGAAATTGCACTTAACGTATCCGGCTCGTTAATCATTACTTTCTGGAATCGACGTTCGAGTGCTTTATCATTTTCAAAATACTTCTGGTACTCGTTTAGTGTAGTAGCTCCAATGGCTCTGAGCTCGCCTTTTGCAAGTGCTGGTTTTAGTATATTGGCTGCATCCATTGCTCCTTCGCTCTTTCCTGCTCCAACAAGGGTGTGTATCTCATCGATAAACATTAAAATCTCACCATCAGAAGCAATTACTTCTTTGATAACCGATTTTAAGCGTTCTTCGAACTCGCCTTTATATTTTGCTCCGGCGATAAGCGCTCCCATATCCAGTGCAAATATTTGTTTATTTTTAAGGTTCTCGGGCACATCTCCATTTAAAATTCTATGAGCAATGCCTTCGGCTATAGCTGTTTTTCCTACCCCAGGCTCCCCAATCAAAATCGGATTATTTTTGGTACGGCGCGAAATAATTTGAAGCACCCGCCGAATCTCATCATCACGTCCAATCACGGGGTCTAACTTACCGGCCCTGGCCTGTTCAATTAAATTAATCGCAAACCGATTGAGTGAGTTATAAGTATCTTCGGACGTTTGACTATCTACTTTTGAGCCTTTGCGCAAATCCTGAATCGCATTTTTTAAGTCTTTTTCCCTAATACCATTATCTTTCATCAGCTGAGCAATGGCATCACCCGACTGCAATATTCCCAGAAAAATATGTTCAACCGAAACAAACTGATCACCCATTTCTTTCGATATGTTCATGGCTTTTTGCAATGATTGGTTTGCTTCTTTTGAAAGATAAGGCTCTCCTCCTGATACTTTTGGATAAGATTCAACGATCTTATCCAATACTTTCTCAAAATTTACAGGATTCACATTCAACTTCTTAAGTAAAAAATTAGATAAATTTTCACCCTGCGATAAAATACCTTTTAGCAAATGCCCATTTTCAATGGCTTGGTGCTGATACCCCTGGGCAATAGTAAATGCCTGCTGAATAGCCTCCTGTGATTTTATGGTAAATTGGTCAAATTTCATATATCTGTTTCTCCTTTGCTTTTTAATTTTTATTTTAACGCAACAAAATAATTGCCAATATTCAAAAACTGCCTTTTTGTCCTTAAGTTGTTAATAAATTAAGACAAATTGACATTCGTGTAACAAAAATAATTCAACCATTCGTTATTTGGATAAATAATATGTTTGAGTTACTTTTAAAACGTATATTTTGATCAAAAAGCTATGAATTACCATCTGCTTACCATGGATATCATCGATTATCAAGATAACTTTTTCATTATTGAAATATCGTTGGATGATGAACATTGCAGGATTCAATTCTCTCCGGACACAAAAGCAATATTTTATCTGGATGACAATAACTTATATTCCTTTTTACAGATTAGAGAATTTCAACTGCGAAAAATTTTACACAACAAAAGGCCTGAAAGTTTTTATAAAGGTTTCAGCTTAAAATTTGTGCTTACTGATAGCTTGCCGGATCCACAATTTTACGACCGAACAAAAATCACCCTCTTAGACAACAGAAATAATAAACACCTTGTAACCAAAAGGGATAAAAAAACAGAAGGAATTCCAGAGCTTTTTACCGATGGCTCATTTAATCAC
>DATFIZ010000085.1:0-10733 GCA_035269575.1 Bacteroidales bacterium
ATTTTGTTTGCCTGCAAGGGCATCTGTTTTATGCGAGAATAATTCTTTATATCTGTCAAGCAGCTCAAATGTCCGGGTGATTTCCATATGCTGTAAGATTGATTTGAAGTTTTCAAATATACAAATTTATTTTTTGGATGAATATGATTTACCCTGATTACGATTTTATGGATTAATAAATAAAAAAAGTTTTATAAAAAATCTTTCTGTATAATCAAATAAAGTTGATAATTTTAGCCTTTAAAATTAAAAGAATAAAACGATGAGAAAAATTGTAGTCTTTGTAATCCTGGGGTTTTTTATTTCATGCACATCGGAAAATCCTTCAGCGATCCTGAATGATGTTGCTGAAGATTATGTAAAACTTGTTTTAGAAGTTGGGCAATATGATCCGGGTTTTGTGGATGCTTATTATGGACCGGAGGACTGGAAGCCTTCGCCAATTAGTGATGAAGCAAAAGAAAACCCTCCGTATGATGTTCTTTTAGAGAAATCATCATTATATATTAATAGAGTAAAAACGCTAAAAAATAAACATTTTGATGAATCCATGCGCTTACGGCAAATGTTTTTACAAAAACAACTGGAAGCAGTTCATGGAAAAATTGAAATGTTAAGTGGCAAAGTATTTACTTTTGATGAAGAAACTCAAAGGCTATATGATGTTGTTACTCCTGACTATACCGTAGAATATTTTGAATCATTAATTCATGAACTTGATCAGTTGCTGCCCGGAACCGGTAGTCTTACCGACAGGCTATCCGCTTTTAAAAAAGAATTTATAATTCCTGAAAATAAGCTCGATACGGTTTTTCATGCTGCTATTCAGGAAGCCCGTCGAAGAACGTTAAAATATATTGATTTGCCTGCGAATGAAAATTTTGTGCTTGAATTTGTATCGGATAAGCCCTGGGGTGGTTATAACTGGTATAAAGGCAACAATTTTAGCTTGATTCAGATAAATACTGATTTGCCGATTTATATTGATCGGGCCATTGATCTGGCAAGTCATGAAGGGTATCCCGGACATCATGTATTTGCCTGTTTGCTCGAATCCAGGTTGGTTAATGATAGAGGTTGGTTAGAGTATTCTGTTTATCCGCTTTTTAGCCCACAATCTTTAATTGCTGAAGGTACAGCTAATTATGGGATTGAAATGGCCTTTCCCAATGATGAAAAGATAAAATTTGAAAAGGAGGTGTTATTCCCTCTGGCAGGATTAAATCCTGACAAAGTAGAAGCGTATTATCAGGTTTTAGATTTGGTTTCGCAAATTTCGTATGTACGAAATGCAGCTGCTGAAGCTTATCTCGACGGTGAATTATCCGAAGAAGAAACGGTTGATTGGCTTGTAAAATATGCATTACGTGACAGGAAGGGAGCAGAGCAAAGCGTAAGATTTATCGAAACCTACCGATCGTATGTAATAAACTATAATGTTGGACTGGATATGGTAAGCGAATATATGGAGAAAAATGGAGGTGAATCGGAAGCAGAAAGATGGAAAACGTTTGAACACCTGATATCTACCCCACAAGTTCCATCTAATCTGATCGAGTAAAGATAATATAATACCTGTTTATATAAAAAGTGAAGTGTTATATTCTACTTCACTTTTTTATATAGAGTAAGAATGTTCTAAGTTAGCTAATCATTGATTTCACCTTTTGAATGGCAGCCTCTAGTCCGGCCGGATTTTTGCCACCGGCAGTTGCGTAGAAGGGTTGGCCTCCACCTCCGCCCTGGATCTCTTTAGCTACATCCCGAATCATTTGGGAAGCATTCCAGCTTTTCTCTTTCACCAGGTTTTCGGAAATCATAATGGATAAATTGGCTTTGCCATTAATCTCGGCTCCAATGGCTAAAACAAGATTGTCGATCTCGTTCTTTAGCTGGAAAGCAATGTCTTTTATTGCCGATGAAGAATTAAGGCCAACTTTGGAACCAATAAAATGGATTCCATGAATCGTTTCAACCTGTTCTTTTAATTGTTTTTTTATCGATTGTGCCTGCTGGTTAACTATCTCCTCCATTTGCTTATTCAGCTTAGTTACATCCTCTATCAGGTTTTGAACGCTTTCAACCGGTTTCTTTGGATTTTTTAACAGGCTTTTGATCTCATTCAGTTCATTGATCTGTTCAAATACATATTCAACCACTTTTTCTCCGGTAATGGCCTCAATTCTTCGGATTCCTGCAGCAACCGAACTCTCGCTAAGGATTTTGAAAAAACCGATTTGTCCGGTATTGTTTGCGTGTGTGCCACCACAGAGCTCAACAGAATCATCGAATTTAATGACGCGTACGGTATCTCCGTATTTTTCGCCAAATAAAGCAATGGCCCCCATTTCAGAAGCGGTATCTCTTGGGATGTCCCGACGTTCCTGAATTTCAATATTTTCGCGTATTTTTTTATTTACGATTTGCTCAATCTCTTTAATTTGTTCATCGGTTACCTTCTGAAAATGGCTGAAATCAAACCTTAAATACTCGGGATGAACCAATGAGCCTTTTTGCTCAACATGCTCACCCAGTACCTTACGTAAGGCATAATGTAACAGGTGTGTAGCCGTATGGTTGTTGGCCGTTGCCACTCTTTTTTTTGTATTTACAACAGCTTTAAACGTTGCTTTAGGATCAATGGGCAGTTTATTGGTGATATGTATATTCAGGTTATTTTCTTTTATGGTATTGATAATAGGAATCTGTTCCCCATTGGCTTCAATATAACCGGTATCACCTACCTGTCCGCCACTTTCTGCATAAAATGGAGAAATATTAAATATGAGCTGGTAAAGTTCTTTGTTTTTCTGCTTTACTTTTCTGTACCGGGTAATTTTAACCTCCGTTTGCAAAAAATCATACCCTACAAATTCTTCCACCTCATCTTTATAAAGCTCTATCCAATCGTCCGTATCCGTTGCAGAAGCATTTCGCGAACGGTCTTTCTGCGACTTCATTTCTTCCTCAAACTCTTTTTTATTAACGGCCAGCTTGTGTTCCCTGGCAATAAGTTCGGTAAGATCCAATGGAAATCCATACGTGTCATACAGTTCAAAAGCTACTTTTCCGGGTATTACGTTATATTTTTGTTCTTGTGTATTTTTTATGATTTTGTCGAGTAAACGAATGCCCGTTTCAAGCGTTTTTAAGAATGAGGACTCTTCTTTTCGAATCACTTTTTCAATAAGCTCTTGCTGTGTTTTAAGTTCGGGATAAGCATCTCCAAGAATGTCAATCAATACAGGCAGCAATTGATAAATAAAAGGTTCTTTAAAGTTCAGGAAAGTATATCCATACCTTACGGCTCTTCGTAATATCCTTCGGATTACATATCCGGCTTTAACATTCGAAGGTAGTTGCCCATCGGCAATGGAGAAACTTATTGCTCTTAAATGATCGGCTATTACCCGCATGGCAATATCAGCTTGTTGATTTTCTCCATATTTTTTTTCTGATGCTTTTGCGATTGATTGAATAATCGGTTGAAAAACATCGGTATCGTAGTTCGATTGTTTATTTTGTAAAACCATGCAAAGTCGTTCAAACCCCATACCGGTATCCACATGTTTTTGGGGCAACAGTTCTAACGTACCATTGGCTTTTCGGTTGTATTGAATAAATACTAAGTTCCATATTTCAATGACCAGGGGATGATCTTTATTTACCAGTTTTTTACCGGAAATCTTATTTCTATCTTCATCATTTCTTAAATCAACATGAATTTCAGAGCAGGGACCACATGGCCCTGTATCACCCATTTCCCAGAAATTGTCTTTTTTCGAACCATTTAAAATTCTTTGTTCAGGCAGAAATTGTTTCCAGTGTTCTTTGGCTTCAGTATCCAGGTCCAGTCCATCTTCTTTGCTTCCCTCAAAAACTGTGGCGTATAATCTTTCCGGATCAATGTTCATTTGATCAACCAGAAATTCAAAAGCCCATGCGATAGCTTCTTTTTTAAAATACCCGCCTGCCGGTTGGGCAGGATCTCCAAACGACCAATTTCCCAACATTTCAAACATGGTATGATGATAGGTATCATGGCCAACTTCTTCCAGATCATTATGTTTACCTGATACCCGCAAGCATTTTTGAGAATCGGCTACCCGGTTATATTTGGCTTCGTTGTTTCCTAAAAAGATATCCTTAAACTGATTCATCCCTGCATTGGTAAACATAAGGGTTGGGTCGTCTTTAACAACCATTGGTGCAGAAGGGATTAACGTGTGTTTTTTGCTTTCAAAAAATTGTAAAAAAGTATTTCTGATTTCTTTCGAATTCATAAAAATCTATATTAAAAACAGTTAAAACTACTTAACTAAATAATGAAATAAATTTTATTAAATATATTTACGGGTTGTAAAATTAAATTTTTTAAGTTAGATTTGTCGCTAACGTTGTGTTTTTTTTAGTCTTTAATGTAAATTATATTATTTGAGTTATGCTAAAGGTCAAATATCAGTTTGATTCTCATTCACTCACATTTAAAAAAGTTAAGTTAGTTCGGAAACAGATTCTTTTAAGGTTTGTCCTTTTTCTTTTCGTTACGGGTTCTGCAGCCTTATTACTTAATTTAGTTTATACCTCATTTCATCAAACACCAAAGGTGGCTATGCTCAATGAGGAGCAAAATATAATTCTTGCCAAATATGATATCTTAAATGCAGAAATTGCTGAACATAATAATATTATCGCAGAAATTGAACACCGGGATGATCATGTTTATCGGACCATATTTGAACTGGAACCTATACCTACTTCAGTTAGAGAAGCTGGTTTTGGTGGTGTAAACCGGTATGCTGAATTTGAAAGCATGGATAACTCTGAAATCCTGATTAATACCTACAAAAAGTTAGATGTTCTTTCGAAAAAATTATACGTACAAACCAAATCGTTCGATAAAGTTATTGAATATGCTCGCAATAAAGAAAAAATGCTTGCAGCTATTCCGGCTATCCAGCCTATTGCTTTAAAAGATTTTAACCGGATTAGTGACTATTATGGAGCGCGAAATGATCCTTTTACAGGGAAACGAACCATGCATCACGGGATGGATTTTACCGGCCCTGAAGGATCTCATATATTTGTAACTGGAGATGGAGAAGTAATTGATGCCGGATACTCTTTTTATGGATACGGAAATCGGGTGACGATTGATCATGGTTACGGGTATGTAACTGTTTATGCACATTTAAAAGACATTAATGTTAAAGAAGGACAAAAAGTAATTCGTGGTGATGTTATCGGTACGTTGGGAAATACCGGTCGTTCAACAGGTGCACACCTGCATTACGAAGTACGCTTAAATAACCGGCCCGTTAATCCGATTAATTATTATTTTAATGATCTTTCTCCGGAACAATACGACTTAATGATTGCTACATATTCGAAAAGAAGAACACCAATGGATTAGAATCTTAAAAATAAATCCTTATATTTGAACCATAAAGTTGTTTCCTTATTTATGGCAAAAGTTAAGTATAAGTTTAATCATCAGTCGCTAAAATACGATAAAATTGTCCTTACCGGAAGACAAAAATTCTATCGTTTTCTGGCATATTTGACCGCAACACTTATTTTTGCCCTTATCTATAATGTTTTATTTTCAATATTTTTTGATACCCCAAAAGAGAAGGGGTTGAAAAGAGAAAATCAGCAATTATTAACGCAATACGAAGTTTTAAATAATCAGTTTGAACTGATTGAGAAAACCCTTACCGACCTTCAGGAAAGAGATGATAATATTTATCGTGTGATATTTGAAACAGAACCTATTCCCCCTTCAGTGCGTTCAGCAGGATATGGAGGTGCAAATCGATATGTCGATTTGCAAGGATATGATAATTCTGATTTGGTGATCCAAACGGCTCAACGATTGGATAAAATAACCAAGAAACTTTATGTACAATCCAAATCCTATGATAATCTGATCGAAATGGCCAAAAACAAAGAAGAGATGATTGCCAGTATTCCTGCTATTATGCCCATTTCAAACAAAGATTTAACGCGTACAGCCTCAGGATGGGGGTGGCGAATACATCCTATTTATAAAATTCGAAAATTTCATTATGGAATGGATTTTACAGCTTCTACAGGTACTGAAATATACGCAACCGGAGATGGAGTGGTGGAGGTTGTAGAAAATTCATTACGAGGATACGGTAAACGGGTTATCGTCAATCATGGATTTGGGTATAAATCTTTGTATGCTCATTTAAATGATTTTAATGTAAAAAGAGGGCAAAGAGTTAAGCGTGGCGACGTGATTGGTTTTGTTGGCTCTACAGGTACTTCTACTGCACCTCATTTGCACTACGAAGTTTTTAAAAATAACAAAAAAGTAAATCCGGTACATTATTATTTCAATGATTTAACGCCCGAAGAGTTTGATAAGATGATATTTATTTCATCCAATAGCGGACAGTCATTCGATTAAAATTGTTTTTATGTTTAAAATTCTTCAAATTATTTTGCTTTCCCTTTTTACAGGGAATTTTTTTTATCTCAATGCTCAAAATATTTCAATTCAGACAGATACCCTAAATTTTAAAAGCGATAGTCTGAATGAGACGATGGATGATGATTCATCAACTTATCCAATTGTTAAAACGTTTTTAGGGAATTGGCAACGAAATTATTATGGCGAAAACCCTCCTGATAAGCTTGATGTAATCTGGAAACATTATCTGGGAAAAGGAGAAACTGTTATTTCCAGAAATATAGGTACCAAAGAATGGGCTGGTGCCGGTTGGACCGGTCAGCCCTTACTGGTAAAAGAGCGTAAAAAACTTTTTTTAATACAGGGTGCTTACGATCATCATCTGAAAAAAATAAACGCAGAAACCGGATCATTGGTTTGGCAATATAAATTTGATGATGTGATTAAAGGTACCGGAACCATCTGGGTAAACAGAAGGGCAGATTCGTTAGAAAATGAGTTAGTCATTTTGCAGGGAAGCCGACTGGGAACGGGACATTTCCTGGATGCCGAACATATTCCAAGCTATCGGGCGATTTCGTATCATTCAGGGAAAGAATTGTGGCGAATGGATCAAAAGTGGACGCATAGTTATTCGCGTGATGTTGATGGCTCGGCACTTATATTGAACGATACGGCTTATCTGGGATTAGAAAATTCGTTGTTTACGGTTTTTAACCCTGACTATCGTAAAGCAAAAATCAAGGACGGAATGTTACAGCCTGAAATCTACCAGGAGATAAAATTATACACGATGGATGATGTTTATCGTCATAATCATAATGTGGTAACGGAATCGTCACCTGCTTTACTGAAAAACAAGATTTATGTTGCATCAGGTTCGGGGCATGTTTTTGGATATAATTTAAATACCCGGGAAATAGACTGGAATTTTTTTATCGGCTCTGATATGGATGGTTCTGCAGTAGTTACCTCTGATAGTTGTATTTTAGTTTCGGTGGAAAAACAATACATAGAAGGACCTGGAGGCATCTTTAAACTTAATCCCGATAAAAAGCCGCAAGATGCTGTTGTTTGGTATTTTCCAACCGGAAATAATGATTTTGCAGGCTGGGAGGGAGGCGTTATTGGAACGGCAGGAATAAATGATAATTATATCGGTGAAAGTCAAAATCATTTGGCTGCTTTTGTTGGTATTGATGAGTATTTACATGTAGTAAATCACCAAAAAATTGATTCTTCGGAAAAAGTTTTGGGTCCCGATAGTTTAACGGTTTATACTACTCCTCAATTGGTTTTTAAATACCATACCGGTCCGTCTATTTCCACGCCTGTATTTGTTGACAATAAACTCATTGTTGCCACCTATTGGGGGATTTATCTGTTTGAATATGATCGACAAAATAATTTTGTTTTGCTAGATAAAAAATCCGGATCATTTGAATCAACACCTATAGTGTATAACGGGAAGATCTTTATCGCTTCACGGGATGGTTATTTATATTGTTTGGGAAGTAAAGATTGACTTTGTTTGTTAAAGAATATTTTTTAATTTTATTGGACTAAATAAGAGTGATTGACATTAATAAAATTGTGAAGTATGCCCTATAAAGAAAAGAAAGTAGAAAAACTTTACTACAGTATTGGTGAAGTAGCCGAAATGTTTAATGTAAAAACATCTCTTATAAGATACTGGGAAAACGAATTTGATATTATTAAACCCCGGAAAAATAAAAAAGGAAACCGGTTTTTTACGGTTGAGGATATTGAAAATTTCCATATGATATATTACCTGGTAAAAGAACTGGGATTGACACTTAAAGGAGCTAAAAAGAAACTAAAGGAAAATAAAGAGGGGACAACCCAAAACTTCGAAGCGGTTAAGTCTCTTAAGAAAATCAAATCTATGTTGCTTGAAATACGCGAAGATTTTTAAATCCATCTAAAGAAATTTTTTATATATGAAAATTCGTGAGATCATTTCATCTGTCGAATCTTTTGCTCCTTTGGCATTTCAGGAAGATTATGATAATGCAGGGTTGATTATTGGTGACCAGGAACAGGAAGCAAAAGGAGCATTAATTACGGTTGATATTACCGAAAAGATAATTGATGAAGCTATAAAAAAGAAGGTTAACTTAATTATTGCACACCATCCGATAATTTTCAAGGGGTTAAAAAAAATTACCGGTAAAGATTATATTGAGCGAATTATTATTAAAGCACTGAAAAATGATATTGCTATTTATGCTGCCCATACCAATCTTGACAATATTCAGGGTGGGGTAAACAGTAAGATAGCAGAGAAACTGAATTTGATAAACACGAAAATACTGGTTCCTTTAGATAATCATTTAATGAAACTGGTATATTTTGTCCCGACAGGGCATGCCGGCCAAACACGTAAAGCCATTTTTGAAGCCGGAGCAGGCCATATTGGTAATTATGACATGTGCAGTTACAATGTGGAAGGAAAGGGCTCGTTCAGAGCCGGAGAAGAGACGGATCCCTTTGTTGGTCATAAAAATGAAATACATTTTGAAGATGAGGTAAGGATTGAAACCATTTTTCCTAAACATCTTAAGCATAATATTATACGTGCATTAGTTGAAGCACATCCCTACGAAGAAGTAGCATATGATATTTATCCTTTGGAGAACCAATTTGAGAAAGCAGGATCCGGAATTATTGGAGAACTGAAAGACGAAATATCAGAAATTAAATTTTTAGAAAAGGTTAAAGAAACTTTTAAAGCAAAATGTATCCGACATACACAATTGTTTCATAAGCCGGTTAAAAAAATTGCGGTTTGCGGGGGTAGTGGAAGCTTCTTATTAAATGAAGCGATTAAACAAAAAGCGGATGTATTTATATCGGCAGATTTTAAATATCATCAATTTTTTGATGCTGAAGATAAGATTATTATTGCCGATATTGGACATTTTGAATCGGAACAGGTTACAAAAGAGCTTTTTTATGAATTACTTAACAAAAAATTCCCTAAATTTGCAGTTTATTTGACAGAAGTAAATTCAAATCCGATAAATTATTTATAAATATGGCTAAAGTAAAGGAAACGAAAGATCTTACGGTAGAGGAAAAATTAAAGGCACTGTTTGAGCTACAGGTAGTGGATTCAAAAATTGATGATATCAAACGATTACGTGGTGAATTGCCCCTTGAGGTTCAGGATTTGGAAGATGAAATTGAAGGATTACAAACACGTATTCAAAATTACGAAGAAGAGCTTGAAAAACTTAATGATTCTATAGTTCATAAGAAAAATGAAATTAAAGAAGCCGAGTCTTTAATTAAAAAATATTCTGAACAGCAAAACAATGTCCGAAACAATCGTGAATTTGACTCGCTGGCAAAAGAGATTGAATACCAGACCCTCGAAATTGAACTTTGCGAAAAAAGAATTAAAGAATATACCGTAAAGATCGAAGAAAAGAACGAAGTTATCAACGAATCAAAAGAGATTTTAGAAGACCGGGCAAAGGATTTAGAAGCGAAAAAAGCAGAACTTAATTCCATTGTTTCTGAAACACAAAAAGAAGAAGAGGATTTAGAAAATAAATCTGAAGCTATTCAGGAGGTTATTGAAGATCGTTTATTGAATGCCTACAAGAAAATCAGGGACAATGCCCGCAATGGATTAGCTGTAGTTTCTGTACAGCGTGATGCTTGTGGTGGGTGTTTTAATAAAATACCTCCTCAAAGACAATTGGATGTTCGCTCCAGAAAAAAGATTATTGTATGTGAATATTGCGGACGAATATTAGTTGATCCCGATCTGGAAGAAGAATTTAAATAATAATATAGAGCGTTATTCAAAAACAAAAAAGGTACCCAATCGGTACCTTTTTGTTTTATATTATGTAATCGTTTTTACCAGCTTCCTCCGGCGCCTCCGCCGCCGAAACTACCTCCGCCGAATCCGCTGAATCCGCCGCCTCCACCGCTAAATCCACCAAAACTTCCGGAACCTGACGAGAAATTGCCAAAACTTCCACCATGGCTTCTGCCCGCAGAACCTAACATCCCTAAAGCAATCCAGAAAGGAAGGTTATGTCCCACGGCATAATGACGTGCTCTGCGGACTCTTCCCATAACTGAAAAGATAATAATGAGCAGAAAGATAATAATCATTGGAATGGCAGAACCAACATTGCCGCTGGTTTGTTCACGATATTCGTCGGCAGTGTATTCCCCTTTGGTTAAGCTGATAATGGTATTTACAGCCTGGTCTAACCCTTTGTAATATTGTCCCTGCCTGAAATTAGGCAAAATC
>DATFIZ010000086.1:0-42965 GCA_035269575.1 Bacteroidales bacterium
GGATCTTGTAAAACAGGGCATTATTGATGAAAAAACAGCCATTCTTAGAATGGAACCTAATAAATTAGATGAATTGTTACACCCTGTTTTCTCAGAAGAAGGATTAAAGGGTGCAGAAACAATTGCTAAAGGACTACCTGCATCACCGGGTGCCGCTACCGGACAGATTGTTTTCTTTGCCGATGAAGCGGAAAAATACGAGCAATCGATCCTTGTTCGTATAGAAACATCTCCCGAGGATCTTGAAGGAATGAATATTGCCCGGGGTATCTTAACCGCCCGTGGAGGTATGACATCTCACGCAGCAGTTGTTGCCCGTGGTATGGGTAAATGTTGTGTTTCTGGTGCCGGAACCATCTCTATCAATTACAGAACAAGAGTAATGACCATTGATGGAAAAGAATTTAAAGAAGGAGATTGGATTTCGTTAAATGGTTCTACCGGTGAAGTGTATGATGATAAAATTAAAACTAAAAAACCAGACTTAAGTGGTGACTTTGGTGAAATTATGGATATGGCCGACAAGTTCAGGACTATGGATGTTCGAACCAATGCCGATACTCCTAATGATGCAAAAACAGCCTTTAATTTCGGAGCTCATGGTATCGGATTATGCCGTACCGAACACATGTTCTTCGAAGGTTCCAGAATTAAAGCCATGCGTGAAATGATTCTGGCTGAAAATGAAGCAGACAGAAGAAAAGCATTGGAAAAATTATTGCCTTACCAGCGCGAAGATTTTGAAGGTATCTTAGAAGCTATGGCTGGTTACGGGGTAACTATTCGATTACTGGATCCGCCACTACATGAGTTTGTTCCTCACGATGAAAAGAACCAGGAAGAAATGGCTAAGGAATTAGGCGTTTCCGCTGAAGAAGTTAAAAGAAAAGTAGATGCATTACACGAGTTTAATCCTATGTTGGGACACCGTGGTTGTCGTTTGGGCAATACGTATCCTGAAATTACAGAAATGCAGGCTCGTGCAATTATCGAAGCTGCTGTTAACCTGAAACAAAAAGGTATTGATGCCAAACCTGAAATTATGGTTCCGTTGATTGGTACTCAACAGGAGTTCGAATTACAGGAAGATATTATTCGCTCAACAGCCGAAAAGGTGTTTGAAGAAAAAGGCACTAAAGTAGATTACCTGGTAGGTACGATGATAGAGATTCCAAGAGCTGCTTTAACGGCAGACAAAATTGCAGAAAGAGCTGAATTCTTCTCGTTTGGTACAAACGACTTAACACAAATGGGATTTGGTTATTCCCGTGACGATGCCGGTAAATTCTTACCTATCTACTTGAAGAAAGGAATCCTTAAGCATGACCCATTCCAGGTATTAGATCAGGAAGGTATTGGTCAACTGGTTGAATTGGGAACCGAAAGGGGAAGAGCTGCCCGTCCGGAACTGAAAGTAGGTATTTGTGGCGAGCATGGAGGTGAACCAACTTCTGTAGAGTTTTGTCATCGGGTTGGAATGAACTATGTTTCCTGTTCTCCATACCGTGTGCCTATTGCCCGATTAGCTGCGGCACAGGCTGCTTTAAGATAAATATTATATCATTAAATAAAATAGCCGCTTCAAAATTGGAGCGGCTATTTTATTTGGTAAAAATCTAATGCTATAGTTATAATTTTTCCACAGCCATGATGGGTTGATCTTTTTTCATTAATGTACCATCTTCAACAAGTATTTTAACAATTTTACAATCAAAGGGAGCTTCAATCTCGTTAAAAAGCTTCATGGCTTCCAGTATACAAATCGTTTCTCCTTCCTTAACTTTTGAGCCTTCTTTCACAAAAGGAGGTTTGTCAGCTCCGGGGGCACTGTAAAAGGTACCGGTCATTACTGAGTCGATGGTATCTTTGTATTCGGCACTTTTTTCTTTCACAGCTGTTTTTGTCTCTTGTTTTTTTGTTTTCTGCAATGGTTGTTCGGGCTTTTCTTGTTTTGCAACAGGCTCAGTAAATACATGACCTTTGGCACTTCCGTTTCCTGATCGCAACGTAAAATGAAAATCCCCTTTTCGAATACTCAATTCATTCAATTGCATATCGGAGACTTTTTCCAACAAATCATTCATCCTGTCAAAATCTTCAGGATGCAACACAGGGCTCTCATCCACTTGTGTGGTTGATTTCGTTTGTTGTTCTTTTGGTTTTTTGTTTACATACTCCAGTTCTTCAATTTCCATATCAGCCGGAGTTTTAGGTCTTTGTTCAGGAGGAAGAGCTCTCCATTTAAAATATTCTACCGAAACTTCAGGAAATATACAATAGGAGAGGATGTCTTCTTCATCTTTAATCCATTCGGGATTTGAAATATTTTTTGTTGCTGTTGGTAATATTGCCTTCAAATCATCGGCTGGTCGATGGTCGATAGGTTTTTCCTTTCCCAGGATCTTTTTTACCAAATCAGAATCAATAGGAGCAGGAGGTCTACCATACATCCCTTTAACATAATTCTGAACCTCTTTTGGAACCACTTTGTAGCGTTCTCCCGTTATTACATTCATTACAGCTTGTGTTCCTACAATCTGACTTGTTGGGGTAACCAGCGGCGGATAACCTAAATCTTTCCTGACCCGGGTAACCTCTTCGAGTGCTTCGGGAAGTTTTTCTATCGCACCCTGTTGTTCTAACTGCGAACGGAAGTTTGAAATCATTCCTCCCGGAATTTGATGCACCAGAATTTCTGCATCAATAATAGGTTCATGGCCTCTGCCTTTGATTCGTTTGGGAGCTAATGTTGCAAAATATTTGTTTACCTTTCTTAGTGCTTCTATATCTAACTGAACATCAAACTCAGTTTCCTCAAAAATGGCATGTATGGTTTCAACAGGTGGTTGAGAAGAAAAGCCTGCCATAGATGAAATAGACCCGTCAACAGCACCGGCTCCTGCTTTTACTCCTTCAAGGTAGGCTGATTCGGCCATTCCACTGGTAGAATGACAATGAATCTGTATCGGAATATCGAAATTTTCTTTTAGTGCAGATACAAGCTCTTTCGATTTGGTGGGTGATAACAATCCGGCCATATCCTTAATACATAATGAGTCGATCCCCAGTTCAATCTGCTTTCGGGCATCATTTACATATTTCTCAATGGTATGAACAGGGCTTGTAGTATAAGAGAGGCTTCCCTGAGCATGAGCCCCGGTTTTCTTTACCGCTTTTATCGCAGCCTGTAAATTTCTTGAGTCATTTAATGCATCAAATATCCTAAAAATATCAATTCCATTTTGGTGGGCTTTTTCAACAAATCGTTCCACCAGGTCATCAGGATAATTTTTATAACCCACAATATTTTGCCCGCGGAGCAGCATTTGCAAAGGGGTATTTTTAGCCCTTGATTTGATAAGTCGTAAACGTTCCCACGGATCTTCGCGCAAATAACGCAGGCAAACATCAAAAGTGGCGCCACCCCATACTTCCAGTGAGTAATAGCCTACGGCATCAATCGTATCAATAATACCTAAAATATCATCGGTACGCATACGTGTTGCCCACAATGATTGATGACCGTCTCTTAAAGTAGTATCTGTAATTCTTAATATTTCTTTTGCCATAACAGTTTCCTTTTTAATTTATATATCAACAGAAAAATTACCCATCGCCGAGAACTTTTCAAATCGTTTTTGTACTAATTCTTCGGTGGTTAATTCTTGTAATGATTGCAGGTTTTTGAGTATCTCTTTTTGGATGGACTCAGCTGTCTTTTTATGATCGGTATGAGCTCCCTCTCCGGGTTCTTGAATAATTTCATCAATCACGCCATGTTTAAGGAGTGCATTAGCTGTAAGATTTAGTGCTTCGGCAGCATCGGGAGCAAATTTTGCATCACGCCAAAGAATTGAAGCACACCCTTCAGGCGAGATAACTGAATAAATAGCATTGGAGAGCATTAATATACGATCACCCACACCAATACCCAGTGCACCACCGCTACCTCCTTCGCCAACTACAACACATATAATGGGCACTTTAATGGCTGCCATTTCGGTTAAATTTTTGGCAATAGCTTCTGCCTGACCACGCTCTTCGGCTTCAAGTCCGGGAAATGCTCCCGGAGTATCAATAAATGAGAGTACCGGAATATTAAATTTTTGTGCCAGTTTCATCAGCCGTAAAGCTTTTCGATAACCATCAGGGTTTGCCATCCCAAAATTACGCTCAATATTGTCGGTTGTGGTTTTTCCTTTGTTGTGCCCAATGACCATTACTTTTTGACCGGCGATTTGAGCGAAACCTCCGATTATCGCTTTATCATCAGCAAAATAGCGATCGCCATGGAGTTCAATAAAATTTGTAAATATATGCGAAAGATAATCCTGCAATACAGGGCGTTTGGGATGCCGGCTGATTTGTACAATCTCCCAGGGAGTTAATATTTTTCCTTTGGGTTGATGCTTCTTTTTTGTTGAATGATTATTTGGTACCATGTGATTTCTTCTTAATTAATAGTTTTGTTAATCAATTTGTAATTATTGATTATAGTAATTAAGCAAATTGCTTAAAAACGCTTTTAAATCTTTTCTGTTGACAATTGAATCTATAAAACCATGTTTTAATAAATATTCGGCGGTTTGAAAATCGTCAGGTAAATTTTGTCCAATAGTTTGTTCAATGACTCTTCTTCCGGCAAAGCCAATCATTGCTCCTGGTTCGGCGATATTAATATCACCTGTCATGGCGTAACTTGCTGTAACACCCCCTGTAGTGGGATTTGTTAATACCGAAATAAACGGAATGTTTTGTTGATTTAGCCGTGATATTCCGGCACATGTTTTGGCCATTTGCATAAGCGATAATGTTCCTTCCTGCATCCTTGCACCTCCCGATGCAGAGATAATGATGTAGGGAATATGATTTTGATAAGCATAATTCGAAGCTTGCAGAATCTTTTCTCCTGTCGCACTGCCTAAGCTTCCTCCTAAAAACCTGAAATCCATTATCGCCATCACAACTTCTATTCCGTTCATTTTACCAACTCCCGTAATAACAGCCTCATTAATGCCTGTTTTTGTCTTTGTGGCTTCAATTTTATCAGCATAACTTCCTTTTAAATCTTTAAAGCCTAAAGAATCAACCGGACGAATTTCTGCAAACAATTCCTGAAAAGTATTATTATCAAAAAGTAAATGAATACGCTCGCGTGATGTTATATTTCCATGATAATTACAATGGGGACAAACATTTAAATTGTCCGACCACTCTTTATAATATATATGCGAATGACATTTCTTGCATTTTATAAAAAGCTCTTTTTCTGCTTGCTTACCCGTTGATTGTTTTTTATGCGTATACCAGGCCATATTTTAATTTTTAAGAGATTGTCAGATATTTATTTATTGGATCAATGAAAATAAAATCAACGTGCAAAATAGTTAATATATAATTGAAATGCCACTTTATTATAGTTAAATAATTATATATGTTAAAACTTGTAATAATATATTGTTACTTATGACAATATTCCTTTTATAAAGTTCATTTTGGAGTTGCTCATATTTAAATTAGCGTAAATACTTTAAAAGGGGTATGTTTAAATATGAATAAATTATTAAATTTGGGTTCTTATAAAAAATAACAACTACAACAGCAATTTAACTTTAATCATGAAAAAAACATCAGAATCATCTTTCCATCGTTCTTTAAATAATATTATTAAAGAACATCAAAATGTATTTGAAAATTTAGACAGAAAAGCATTAATAAAACAAGTAATTGATAATAGAGAAGCTATTATTTCCAAAAATGGGGCATTGGCTACCTGGACTCCGCTTGAATCAACCGGAAGAAGTCCTAAAGATACCTACATTGTTAAAAGAGCAGCGAGTGAAAAAAATATCGACTGGAAATCACCCAACAATATTCCTATCAGCGAAGAGGTGTTTGATATGGTATTTTCTGATGCCATGGAATTTTTAGAAAGTAAAAAAAGAATATATAGTACCGATCGGGTAATTGGTGCAGATGCTAAATTTGCATTGCCGGTTAAAACAATAACCAGTGAAGCGTTAACCGCATTATTTACCGATAACATGTTTCGTGCCGTACCTCCAACGATTAAAAACAGTGTTTTTGCCGGGAATGGATTTCAACTCCTTACGGTTCCTTACAATAAACTGGATACCAATAGATACAAAGGTTTATTGCGTACATTACCCAGCGGCGATACTTCTGACATTGCTGTAATCATGGATCTTGACCGTAGACTGGGAGTAATTGTAGGATCAGCTTATTTAGGGAGTGTTAAAAAACTAATGTTTACCGTAATGAATTATTACCTGCCTTTTGAAGGGGTGCTCCCATTGCATTGTTCTGCCAATGAGGATAAAAATGGAAAATCTGCTTTACTTCTTGGTTTGTCCGGAACGGGAAAGACGACTTTATCTGCTGACCCTGAGCGGTCGTTACTGGGTGATGACGAACATGGCTGGAGTGATAAAGGCATTTTTAATTTCGAAAATGGTTGTTATGCTAAAATGATTGATATCAATGCCGAGAAAGAACCTGATATCTACGAAGCCGTGAT
Source organism: Bacteroidales bacterium (assembly GCA_035269575.1). Lineage (GTDB taxonomy): Bacteria > Bacteroidota > Bacteroidia > Bacteroidales > UBA12077 > UBA12077. The sequence continues at coordinate 6,539 of DATFIZ010000086.1, forward strand.
GCATAGGGACGATCCTGTAAATCATGGAGCAATTGTTGAAAATGCGATGGTTTATCCCAATGGTGTTTTTGATTTTTCAGATAAAAGAATTACAGAAAATTCCAGAGCTTCCTATGTACTTAAATCCTTAGAAAATATTAAAGAATCTTCAGTGTCAGGACATCCCCAAACCATATTATTTTTAACTGCCGATGCTTACGGAGTTTTGCCCCCAATCTCAAAATTAGACCCAGATCAGGCAAGGCTTTGGTTTTTAATGGGATATACCAGTAAGCTGGCAGGTACCGAAACGGGTGTTACTGAGCCCCAGGCTACCTTCTCCCGTTTTTTCGGACAACCTTTTATGCCCCTTAATCCTGAATTTTACTCCTCAATGCTTGGGGATAAGATGCAACAGTTCAACACTAAAGTGTATCTTGTTAATACAGGATGGTCAGGAGGTGCTTATGGTACAGGGAAACGAATCGACCTTAAGCTAACCCGTGCAATGGTAAATGCAGCATTAAATGGGGATTTGGAAAAAGTTGATTATCACTATGATGAATTATTTCATTTAAATATTCCCAATGAATGCCCGGGAGTACCCAAGAAAATTTTAACTCCCCAAAATACATGGCTAAATAAAGATGAATATGAACTAACAGCTACACGATTAGCGAATAAGTTTAGTGCTGCATTTGATGAAGCCTATGGAGATAAGAATATCCGGGAGAGTGTGAAAAACAAATGTCCGGGAAAATAATGAAAAGAAATATTTAGGCAACATAATCCTCTTTAAATTTTTATCATAAAGAGGATTAATGTTTTTATATGAAAGGAGACCGTTCCACAAACTTTGATGCTTATAAAAATATTTGTTATTTTGCGTTGCTAATATAAAATAAACAACATGCATATTGCAGTAAATATTCTTATTATAATTTTGGCTTACTTACTTGGTTCAATACCCACATCGATATGGATTAGCCGATCTTTTTTTAATATGGATATTCGAGATTACGGGAGTGGTAATGCAGGAGCAACCAATACTTTTAGAGTGCTGGGAATAAAAGCCGGAATTGTTGTATTTATTGTAGATATCCTAAAAGGTTTTTTAGCCGTTAATTTAATCTATTTAACCGACTACTATATTCCCGATAGCGGAGATTATATAAACATCCAGCTTTTACTGGGAATTGCTGCCATGTTGGGACATATCTTTCCGGTTTATGCCGGATTTAGAGGAGGAAAAGGCGTTGCAACCCTGTTTGGAGTGATTTGTGCCATAAGTTTTTATCCTACACTTATTATGGCCGGAATTTTTGTATTAACGTTGGTAATCACCCGGTATGTTTCTTTGAGCTCAATGATTTCAGGTCTTTCTTTTCCCGTTTTAATTATTGTGATTTTTAAAGAAACAACGACATCGTTAGTCATATTCTCTTTAATTATGGCTGTATTAATGCTTTTTACTCATCAAAAAAATATTGAACGACTGTTAAATAAAGAAGAGAAAAAAGCCGACTTTTCCAAGCTAAAACGAAAAAACCGAAAAAAGAATACCCGGGAAGAGTAAACGTTTAAAAAGGTCATCCGTTTTTTTATGGTGGATTATATTTTATTTAACGCTTTTAATGAAGAACTAAATCATTAAAATTTTGATAAGATGAAACCTTTTGCCCAAAACCTTGTTTACTTCCGAATATTGGATCCGGGGAATAACAAAAAAAGTTAAAAATGTTGCTGCAGGATAGTATAAAAATTGGGGCAAAATTGATTCAGGAAGGGAAGTTAGTAGCTTTTCCCACCGAAACTGTTTACGGTTTAGGTGCCAATGCACTTAACCCCTGGGCTGTTGCCAAAATATTTGAAGCGAAAGAACGTCCCTCGTTTGATCCATTAATTATTCATATTGCTGATTTGGACGACTTAAAAAAGTTAACTGCCGGCGAAGATGAAAGGGTTTATAAACTGGCTGAAAAATTCTGGCCCGGAGCATTAACCATAGTCCTTCCTAAAAGCAATATAGTACCTGATATTGTTACCTCCGGATTGGATACGGTTGGTATTCGAATGCCGGACAATAAAATAGCCCTTCAGCTGATTAAAACATCCGAATGCCCGATTGCAGCCCCCAGTGCAAATAAGTTTGGAAGAATTAGTCCTACAACAGCAAGTCATGTAAAAAAACAACTGCCTGATATCGATTATGTGATAGATGGGGGAAAAACGAAAGTAGGTGTTGAATCTACCATCATCAGACTTTCGAAAAAAGGATTTCAAATCTTACGCACTGGAATTATTACGCAAGAAGAGATTGAGACCATTGTCCCTTTTGATGATACTTTAAATAAAGATACTATCGTTGCGCCGGGGATGATAAAATCGCATTACAGTCCTTCAAAAAAAATGATTATTGCGGATAAGAACATACCTTTTAAAATTAATAGAAACAAAGCCGGTTTACTATCATTTACCGGACAAAATGAGGAGGGTTACCGAAGAGTGATCAGAGTGTCTGAAAAGAACGATTTAAAAGAGTATGCCGTAAATATGTATGACGCCATGCATACCTTAGAAGATGATGTCGGGATAGAGCTTATTATTGCTGAACCTGTACCTGAAACAGGAATCGGTTTAGCCATAATGGACCGGTTAAAAAAGGCCGAATACAATTGGCGAAAGAAGTAGTGTAGGCTCGATATTTTTAAAGAATAGCTTGAGAATATTTATTTTTCATTAAAAAACAGAACCATAATTAATTTAACTATTTTTAGTTGGAATCATATGCACATCGCGCTGTGGAAAAGGGATTTGAATTTTATTACTCCTGAACGCTGTATCGATAGCAAAACGAAGGTCGCTTTTAATATTTTCTACTTCAAAAGCTCTGTCTGTCCAGAAAAATAATTGAAAATCAAGGGATGAATCTCCAAAATCAGAAAAACGGACAAAGGGTTTGGGTATTTTGGTTACATCATTATGATGAAGAGCACATTCGGCAAGTACTTTTTTAACAAGATTAACATCTGAGCCATAAGCCACACCTACCTGTACATGAAACCGGGTACGTTTTTGTATATGACTCCAGTTAATTACCTTGCCATCGATAAATTTTGAGTTGGGGATGATTAAAATTATATTATCTCTGCTTTCAATCTTTGTTGTTCGAAAACCAATTTCCTTTACTCTTCCAATCTCTCCTTCAAGCTCTACCACATCATTTACCTTTAAATTCCCCTCGAAAAGAATAAAAAGCCCCGATACTATATCACGGAAAATTTGTTGTAACCCAAATCCTAAACCAACTAATAAGGCTGCTGAACCTGCTAAAAGAAAAGTAATTTTAATACCAATGGTTTCAAGACTTAAAACAATAGCAATAACCCACAATATATATTTTATCAGCTGATAAATCGTATTGCTTTTGCCAAATTCAATATTCTTGTTAGGATAAATTTTCCGTTTGAAAATTTTATGAATGACACCAATAATAATTCGGGTAACGATTAAAATTAGAATGGTGGCCAACAGGTTATATACGGTAATATTTATTTTATCGGTATTAACAATTGAATATTGAAAAATATCTTTAAGGTTCATATTTCGAAGGTTTATTTTTCAAAGAAGGTGTTATACATCAAATTCATTTTCAATCAGTTGCCTGAGTTTGTTCGGACCAATATTTGATTCTATATCATCATGTTTGGCAAAAGAAATTGCTCCGGTTTCTTCGGAAACAATAATTACTACAGCATCTGTTTTTTCAGCAATGCCAATAGCTGCCCGGTGGCGCATTCCAAAATGAGGAGGCAGGTCTATTCTGTCTGTAATGGGCAAAACACAACGTGCAGCAATTATTTTATCATTTTTAATGATTACGGCTCCATCATGTAACGGACTGTTTTTAAAGAATATACTCTCTAATAACCGACTCGAAGTATCTGCATTGATTATATCGCCGGTTTTAATAAAACTCATTAAATCTGATTTTTTGGCAATTACTATTAAAGCTCCGGTTTTAAATGCAGACATATTAGAGCATGCATTGACAATGGAATTAATATCAATCGTAGAAGATTTGCTTTCGCCAAAGGAAAATAGATTTTCAAGCGAAAATTTTCGGTTGGTAATATAGCGTGTACTGATAATTAATAAGAACCTCCTTATTTCTTGTTGAAAAACAATAATTAAGGCAATAACACCAACCCCGATAACCTGACCCAGTATACTTCCTAACAACTGCATATTTAAGGCTTTAACTAAAAGCCATAAAAGGTAAAGGGAGAAAATCCCGATAAATATATTCATAGCGGTAGTACCTCGAATCAGCTTATAAATCTGGTACAATAAAAAAGCGACTAAGAGTATATCTAGAATATCTAAAAACCTTATGGTAATGAATGTTGTAATCATATATTAACCGGATACCTGTTCTAAAATAATAACAAATGTAATAAAATTAACCCGAATTTATTGATTGAAGATTTAAAACTTCTTATGACAACAGGCATAAACTAAACCAGTTTACTTTAGAGATGAAAAATCAATCGTACCAGTTATCTGCTCGTGATGATAAGAATTGCTGCGTAAGGAGAACGGTTTCTTTTGCTTCTTTTACATCGTGTACACGTAAAATATTTGCTCCGCCAAGTAACGCTAAGGTATTTAATACACTGGTTCCATTAAGCGCTTCGTTGGGAGAGATGTTTAGATATTTACAAATCATTGATTTGCGCGAAAGCCCGGCCAGTATAGGAAGTTCAAATATTTTAAAGTCGTCTAAATGTCTTAATAACCGATAATTATGCTCAACGGTTTTTCCAAAACCAAAACCGGGATCTATAATTAAATCATGAACACCCAAAAGTCTTAACTGATTCACTTTCTTTGCAAAATAACCAATAACTTCTTTTACTACATTCTGGTATTGTGGATTCTTCTGCATATTTTGTGGTGTACCCTGCATATGCATCATAATATAAGGTACCTGATGGTTGGCGATAACCTCAAACATGTGCAAATCCAAATCACCCGATGAAATATCATTAATGATTTCTACCTGGAAATTTTGGATGACATGATCTGCAACCCTGGCTCTAAAGGTATCTGTTGAAATAATTATATTTGGAAAATGTTTTCTTAACAGTTCTAATACCGGGGATAAACGATTAATTTCTTCTTTTTCAGAAATTTCTTTTGCTCCCGGCCTCGATGAATAGGCTCCGATATCTAAAATATCACATCCCTCTTTTATCATTTGCTGAACATGATCTACTATGTGTGTGTGATTCGTATATTTTCCTCCATCGTAAAATGAATCAGGAGTAATATTTAATATTCCCATAATGCGGGGTCTTGATAAATCAAAAAATTCTCCGCGGCAATTGATCGTTGATTTTCTTGAAAAAAATGTATCTTTAGCCTGCATTTTTTAACGGTTGTTGGATTTTTATACTGAACAAATGTAATCATTTTAAACAGATAAAAACAGCAGGAACTCAGTAATTCAGAATATAAAAAATATGAAATTTATTGTAATTGAAGGATTAGACGGATCAGGAAAATCAACACAAATAAAAAACCTTAGGAGGTACCTTGAACAGAAAGATTTGTCCTATGAATACCTTCATTTTCCAAGGACTGATTCGAGAATTTATGGCGATTTGATTTCACGGTTTCTTCGGGGCGAATTAGGTGATATTGAAACAGTAAATCCTTATTTAATTGCATTGATTTATGCCGGTGACAGAAACGATGCCAAGGGTTTAATTAACCAATGGCTTTCGCAGGATAAACTCGTAATTGTCGATCGGTATGTTTATTCAAATATTGCTTTTCAGTGTGCTAAATTAAATACCGGTGAAGAAAAAAAAGAATTAAGTCATTGGATAAAAGATTTAGAATTTAATTATTATAATTTGCCACAACCGGATTTAAATATTTTTCTGGATGTGCCGTTTGAGTTTACTAAGCATAATTTAACCAAACGGAGAAGTGGTAACGATCGTAACTATTTAAATGGGAAAGAGGATATTCATGAGAAAAATATAGAATTTCAAAATGAAGTAAGAAATATATATTTGAACGAAGCAAAAAATGACACAAGGTTAAATATTATTAGATGTGCTGACGAAAACGGAGTAATGTCTCAGCAGCAGGTTGTCTTTAATAAATTAATTGATTTACTTAAGCAGGAAAACATTATTAAATAATCTATAAAAAAAGAAATAAACATGAGGAAACTTAATCAGCTAAGTCGCATTATTTTAGGTCTGGTTTTTATTTTTTCAGGATTTGTTAAAGCAGTAGATCCCCTGGGATCGATGTATAAGTTTAATGATTATTTTACGGCTTTTGATTTAGAGTTTTTATCAGTAATTGCTTTGCCATTGGCTATTTTGTTAAGTACAGTGGAATTTGTTATTGGCTTTTCATTACTTTATGCTACAAAACGGAAGATAACAGCATGGGTAACGCTTATTTTTATGAGTTTTTTCACAATCCTTACATTGTTCCTGGCTATTTTTAATCCGGTATCCGATTGCGGATGTTTTGGCGATGCTATTATTATGACCAATTGGGAGACTTTCTGGAAAAATGTAGTATTAATGATTTTCACGATTGTCATATTTGTTCATCGCAATAAATATGAGGTACAATGGAAAAGCATCAATCAATGGATCGCTATTGCAATTCCTTTTATCTTTAGCATAACGCTTTCATTATATTGTTATTTTAATCTGCCTATACTCGATTTCAGACCCTATCATATTGGTACTCATATTCCGGAAAAAATGATTATACCCGAAGATGCACCTAAAGCTGAGTATGAAACCATATTGCTTTATGAAAAAAATGGGAAGGTAAAAGAATTTACCCTGGAAAACTTACCGGATTCAACCTGGCAATGGGTTGAAACAAAAAATGAATTAATAAGCGAGGGCTACATCCCTCCAATACACGACTTTTCCATTCAAACACCCAATGGAAACGATATAACTGATATTGTTTTAAACGACACTAAATTTACATTTTTAATGGTAGCCTACGATTTGAATAAAACCAGCACTAAGAATATCGATAAAATCAATAAACTGGCTGAATATTGTAAAGAATCAGGAAAATGTAATTTTATTTGTCTTACAGCATCGGTCGAATCAGTTATTCAAAATTTTAAAGACAAAACCGGTGCTCCTTATATGTTTTATGCTAGCGATGAGATTACGTTAAAAACCATTGTGCGTGCAAATCCCGGAATTGTTTTAATTAAAAAAGGAACAATTTTGGATAAATGGCATCATCGGAATATTCCAACGATTGAATCAATGGAAACAATGTATCTAAATAATGATAAATATAAAAATGAACGTAAAGGTTCAGAAAATGAAGTTTTAGCTGGTAACGAATGATAAAAAATAGTTTGTGTTAAACTTTTTAATTAAACGGTTTTTTTACGCCTTGCTGATATTGTGGGGTGTTATTACTGTTATATTTTTTCTGTTTAATATTTTACCCGGCGACCCGGCTCAGATGATGTTAGGGCAGCGGTCTGATATTTCAACGGTAGAATCAATTCGCAAAGAGCTGGGGCTGGATCGCTCCATAGGAATGCAGTATGCAAAATATCTGAATGATCTATCCCCTGTTTCGGTATATAATTATAAAAATGAAAATAGTTACGTATATTTCGATCCGCAAAAATATACCGCTTACCAACCGCTTTTAACCCTTAAAGGGAAATATTTGCTTATACTTAAAAAACCATATTTGCGTCGTTCATACCAAAGTAAAAAGCCGGTTTCTGAAATCATTGGCGAAACGTTACCCAATACTTTTATTCTGGCCATTGCTTCCATTGCTTTTGCCACGTTTCTTGGTATTTTTATCGGTATTTTGGCAGCCCTGAAAAAGGATAGTATTTTCGATCGATTATCCCTGTTTTTCTCTGCTTTCGGCATGTCACTCCCCTCATTTTTTGCCGCTATTTTAATTGGATGGATTTTTGCTTTCCTTTTAGCCGATTTTACAGGGTTGAATTTAACCGGAAATATTTATGAAATGGATGATATGGGTGAAGGGATGCACCTGCAATTAAAAAATCTCATCTTACCTGCGTTTACTTTAGGCATAAGACCTTTGGCTATTGTAATTCAGTTGTCACGGAATTCATTACTTGATATCTTATCGCAGGATTATATCCGAACCGCAAAAGCAAAAGGGTTAACGTTTTCACGGATAATCCGGAAACATGCTTTAAAAAACTCTCTAAACCCCGTAATTACTGCTATTTCAGGATGGTTTGCTTCATTAATGACCGGGGTTGTTTTTGTTGAATATATCTTTGGATGGAAAGGGCTCGGGTTTATTATAGTGGATGCATTGAATCAATATGACTTTCCCGTTGTTTTGGGATGTATTCTTACGATATCGCTGATTTTTATTATTATCAATACGTTGGTAGATATCATTTATGGTATTTTAGATCCCCGGGTACGTATTCGCTAATAATTATAAACTTTTTCTTTTATTAAATAATATATAACTTTTTAATTTCTTATTTTTGATGTACTATCATTATAAAAATTATTTGTATTATGAGAAAAAATATTGTTGCAGGAAACTGGAAAATGAATAAAACATTCTCAGAAGGAGTAGAGCTAATTCAACAAATTTTAAGTCAGGCTGAATCTGTAAAAGAAGTTGAATTGATTATTGCACCTCCCTTTATTCTTACCGCTGAAGCTTCTAAGGTATTACAAGAGTCAGCGGTAAAACTGGCCTCTCAGAACTGTTCAAATCACCAGGAAGGTGCTTATACCGGTGAAATATCAGCTTCTATGATTAAGTCTGCAGGTGCTGAATATGTTATTTTAGGCCACTCCGAGCGACGTAAATATTTTAAGGAAACCAATGAAATCATCAATGAAAAAATGAAGATAACGTTGGAAAACAGACTTAAACCCATTGTTTGTTGTGGTGAAGTGCTTAAAGAAAGAGAACAGGAAGAACATTTCAAGATTGTGAATAACCAAATAAAAGAAATGTTTGACGGAATAAACCCAGCATCTCTTAAAAATATTATCATTGCTTACGAGCCGGTATGGGCAATAGGTACAGGAAAAACAGCAACTCCCGAACAAGCCCAGGAAATGCATCAGTTTATCCGCGAAAAAATTAAAAATTCATATGGTTCCCAAATAGCCAATGATATATCTATATTGTATGGCGGCAGTTGTAAACCTTCTAATGCTAAAGAATTATTTGCTAACCCCGATGTTGACGGAGGGTTGATTGGAGGAGCTTCGTTAAATGCCACTGATTTTATAGATATTGCCAAATCTTTTTAAATAAAAATAATGGATTATATTGAACTTACCTGCAGGGTTGATACAAAAAACCCTGAGACAGCTTTTGAAATACTTATTGCTCAGTTAAACGAGATCGGTTACGAAAGTTATGATCAAGAAGAGGAGAAGTTAAAAGCATATATATTAGAAAAGTTTTTTGATATTGATACTGTTAGAAGTCTGCAGGTTAATACATTGACTGATTGCACCATTCATTATTCCTGGCAGGTTATTAAAACAGAGAACTGGAACCAGGTATGGGAAAAGAGTTTTAAACCTATTGTTGTTGATAACGAGTGTGTAATTCGGGCTCCTTTTCATACAGGGACACCAACATTAAAATATGAAATTATTATTGAGCCGAAGATGTCATTTGGAACCGGACATCATGAAACTACTTATTTGATGTTAAAAACAATGCTCAAGCTTGATTTTAAGGATAATACAGTGCTGGATATGGGATGCGGAACAGGAGTACTCGCTATTCTGGCAAAATTAAAAGGAGCAAAAACAGTAACAGCCATTGATATTGACGAATGGGCTTATAAAAATACCCTGGAGAATATTGAGAAAAATAATTGTACAGATATTCAGGTCTTTCAGGGAGATGCTTCCTTACTGAAAAATCAAAATTTTGATATTATTATTGCCAATATTAACCGTAATATATTAATGAGTGATATATCAGTGTATGCACGTGGACTAAATTCTAACGGTATGTTATTGTTAAGCGGATTGTACGATAGCGATTTGCAAATGATTAAAGATGAAGCTGAAAATCATCAGCTAATATATCACTCACATAAGGAAAAACATAACTGGGTAGCTGCATTGTTTTATAAACATTAATTAAACCAGCGCATAATGAAAAAATTATCGATCACTATCATTCTAATCTTTTTTTCTTGTTTTGCCGGAAAGAATGTTCTGTTAGCTCAGGACCTGAAAGAGTTTAGTACAGATACAGCACAATTTATTAACCAATTCGAAGAATTTGTCAAACGTAATATTTCCGAACAGAAGGAAGATAGTCTGGAAATATTTGTTGAGCGCTGGAATACAGGATTTTTTTCTGACGAAGTAAAAGATCGGTTTATAGGGGTATGTAATTTAATGCTTAAAAATAAAGCGCGTCGAAACCCTCATTTCACTAAATATTTCGATTTAGTACAAATCTTTCATAATTCCGAAGAGGATATAAAACAATATGACGAGTGGGAAAAAGGCATAATTTTTATTTTTCAAAATGAAAGGAATCCCCTTCGTATGGTATCTGCTTACTTTGACCATACCAAATCACTTATTCTTAAAAATTGTATTTATGATTCATTTGCTACAAGCTGGTATGTTACAAATAAAGATTACTCCATTGAAATAGACCAGAATGTGCAATTTGTTTTTAAAGAAACCGGACTTTATTGTAAAATAAAATCAGATAGTATTTCTATCGAAAATACACAAGGAACTTTTCTACCGGTAACTAACCAGTGGAAGGGTGAAGGAGGGGTAGTAACCTGGGAAAGAGCCGGCTATGCTAAAGATGAAATTTATGCCGAACTGGATAATTATAGGATTAATCTTACAAAATCAGGATATAAAGCGGATTCTGCTCTTTTTGTGAACAAACTGTATTTTGACAAACCCATATTAGGTCAACTTTCTGATCAGGTAATACATATTATTAATCCGGAAAGAGCTGTTTATCCCGAGTTTAACTCTTACAAAAATCGGTTTAAAATAGATAATATCTTTCCTGATATTGATTATGATGGAGGGTTTTCAATGAAAGGAGCAAGTTTATTAGGCTCCGGAAACAGGGATAATAAAGCATTTTTAAAGATTAGAAAAGAAGATAAAACAATATTAAAAGCTTATGCCGAGACATTTATGTTTCGAAAAAACAGGGTAGTGTCTAATGATGCTCAGGTTTCTATTAATTTTGATAATGATTCAATTTATCATCCCGGAATAATGTTTACTTTTCTGGCGAACGATAAAGAAATATCATTAACCCCATCTGACAGAATGGTATCTAAGAGCCCTTACTATGATTCCTACCATGAGCTTTCCATCAACATCGAACGGTTAAGCTGGAATATTAATGAGGATAAAATATTGCTTACAAAAAAACGCGGAGGAGGTATTGGAAACGCTACTTTTACCTCTTCAAATTTTTATAATCTAATTGAATTTGAACGGATTATGCTGAGAGATGATTTTCATCCGTTATTAGCCATAAAACGATATACCGGTAAAATTAATAACCAGTCTTTTAGCGCAGAAGAATTAGCGAAATATTTAAGTTATGATGTGTATCAAATAAAACAAATGCTAATGTTCTTAAGTGTTGATGGCTTTTTGTTTTACGATACGGATGATGATGTTGCCATTGTAAATCAGAAATTATACGACTATGTTGATGCTCGTTTTGGGAGAATTGATTATGATGTAATGAAATTTAACTCAACAACAAGTGGATTAACACATAATGCAATCATCGATTTATCAACGAAAGACTTAATTATAAACGGAGTTCCCAGAATATTCCTTTCCGATTCACAAAATGTTGCTATTTATCCTAGAAACAGGCAAATTATTATGAAACAAAACAGGGACTTTAACTTTGGAGGAGTTGTAGATGCGGGACTATTCACTTTTTATGGCGATGATTTTTATTTTGAATATGATACCTTTAAGGTTAAGTTGAATAATATCGACTCATTAAGTATCCAGGTACAAACAGAGGAGTATGATTTATACAATAAGGCTGTTTTGGCAAATATTAAAAATACCATCGAGAATGTTACCGGGGATCTGCTGATTGATCATCCGCAAAACAAATCGGGTTTAAAGAGTTTTCCTGAGTATCCTATATTTAATAGTTATGATAATTCGTATATCTATTATGATGATTACTCCATACAAAAAGGAGTTTATAAACGGGACAATTTTTATTTCCAACTGGAACCCTTTAGTATAGACAGTTTGGATAACTTTACTACCAAGGGTCTGCGTTTTGATGGAAGGTTTTATTCTGCAAATATTTTTCCTCCTTTTGATGATGCAGTATATATGCGTCCTGATTATTCTCTGGGTTTTAAACGAAATACACCCGAAGAAGGATTTCCGCTTTACGAAGGAAAAGGTAAATATTTTAATAAAATCGATTTAAGCAACCGAGGACTTAGAGGTTCCGGTACCTTAGAATATCTTACTTCTAAAGCAAAAACCGATAGTATTATTTTTTACCCGGATTCCACCAAGATACATGCTCACGATTTTACAATTGCCCGGAGAACTTCAGGAATAGAATATCCTGAACTGGAATCAGCCGAGATTGATATTAAATGGTATCCCTATCGGGATGTGATGTATGCTGACCAAACCAATAAGCCATTTCAGATGTATAACCCTGAATCAAATTTTTCCGGGTCGTTAACCTTAAAACCTATAGGCCTTGTTGGAAAAGGAACCATGAATCTGGAAAAGGCAATATTAAAATCTAACCAATTTAACTTTGATGCCGATGCTTTTAATTCAGATACAACAAGCTTTAACCTCAAATCCATCGATAAGAAAGATTTTAATTTTATTACCGGAAACTTACAGGGCGAAGTTGATTTTACGACCCAGTCAGGAGCTTTTCATTCAAATGAATCATTTACTGTAGCCCAATTTCCTTCCAATCTGTATGTCAGCTATCTTGATCAGTTTCAGTGGGATATTGTTAATGATGAAATTAATATAGAATCAAGTCCACAGGTCGATTCTTTAGCCTCTGATGAAGTTAAAAAACTGGCTGAGTTAAAAGATGATAATTTGTCGGGAGCCTTATATATGTCTATCCATCGAAGTCAGGACTCTCTGCGTTTTGCTTCAACAAAAGCAGTTTACCGTTTACAGGACAGCACCATCAATGCTACTGAAGTTGAATATATCAAAGTTGCCGATGCTAATATCTATCCCAGTGAAGGGGATATTTCAATAGGTTATCAGGCGAATATGAAAACGCTCTTTGATGCTTATATCATTGCAGATACAACCTCACAATACCATAAAATTTATAATGCCAAGCTTAATGTAAAAGCAAGAAACAATTATACCGGATCGGGTGATTACGATTATATGGATGAGAATAATCAAAACCAGATTATTCATTTTACCAATATATATGTAGATACTTCTTTACAAACAAAAGCAACCGGTAGGATTGATGAAGATGAAAATTTTACACTAAGTCCGGTTTATGCTTATACAGGTGATGTGGAACTTAGTGCAGCCCAACGATATCTTACATTTAAAGGAGGGGTTAAAATTGACCACAATTGTCCGTTAATTCCCGGAGAACAGGTTTACTTCGAATCAGAAATTAATCCTGACAGTATTTTTATCCCTGTGCCGGAAGGATTAAGAAATACTACCGGAAGAGGATTGTATTCATCGCCCTTTATAACAAAGGATTCATCGCATATTTATACTACTTTTTTATCTCAACGCCGTGATCCTAACGATGAACCAATTGTTACCGCTCATGGTTATTTACATTACAACAAGAATGCTAACAAATATATTATTGCGAAAAGGTCCAAATTTTTACATCCTGATACCACAGGAAGTTTAATTGACTTGCAACGAGGTTTTTGTTTGTATCATGGCGAAGGGTTGATTAATTTAGGAATAGAGCTGGGACAGATTAAATTTAATCCGGCGGGATCATTTAGTCATAAGTTGGAGAATAATGAGATTAAACTGGAAATGGTTTTTCCGATTGACTTCTTTTTCTCGGATGCAGCTTTGGATACGATGCTGCAAGATGTTAACGAACAGGAAGGCTTGGATGAAATGAGCATTACCTCTGCGTTTTTTGAAAAGTATCTGACCGAAATTGCAGGGAAAAAAGATTATCAGGAATTTAATCATCAGTTAATGCTTTATGGCCACGATGCTAAGATTCCTAAATCTACTCAGCATACCATGCTAATAGGTAATCTGAAATTTAAATGGTATACAGAACTGGGTGCTTACCTTAATTATGGGAAAATAGGGTTAGCCACCATTAATAATAAACCGGTAAATAAATATGTTGATGGCTATTTTCAGCTGATAAAACGCAGAAGTGGTGATTTGATGAAAATCTATTTTAAATTACCTAATGAGCATTATTACTATTTTTCCTACTCCCGCGGAGTAATGCAAACATTGTCCAATAATGATAAATATTTAGATGCAATTCAGGAAATCAGAAGGCGTAAACGCAAGTTAAGAACCAAACGTGGTGAAACTCCTTATCGTTATATTATTGCAACCGATCAGAATTTATCACAGTTCTTACGAAATATGAGACTGTTTGAAGAAGCTCAGGCTGCCGAAGAAGAACGGTTAAAGCAAGAAGAACAAGAGAGAAAACTAAAAGAGGAACAAACAGAAAAACCTGTTGAGCAGGAAGAAGATGAAGAGCAAAATGAATCGGAAGAAACAAAAACAGAAAACAATGAACAAAAAAAGGGGGAGACTGTTTCTTCTGAAAATAATAATGGATAATTATGCGTAATCAATGGGATGAAAGATATAATCGTTCTGAATATATTTATGGCACCGAACCCAATTTGTTTTTAAAGGATTTTATTGAAAAAAATAAACCCGGAAGATTATTGCTCCCTGGAGATGGAGAGGGGCGGAATTCGGTATATGCTGCAAAATCAGGATGGCAGGTAACAGCTTTTGATTCAAGTAAGGTAGCTAAAACCAAAGCATTAAAACTTGCCCGGCAAATGAATGTTTCGATTCAATATGATGTTTGCTCTGTTATGAATTTTGATACAGAGCATAAATTTGATCTGATCTCATTAATATACCTGCACTTAGAACCAAATATCAGAAAATCTTTTCACAAGAAACTTGTAGAACATCTTAATGAAGAGGGACACATTTTATTAGAGGTATTTTCAAAAGAACAAATCTATCATTCTACAGGCGGCCCCAAAAATCCTGACATGCTTTATTCTATAGATGAATTAAAAGATGATTTTGATGGAATGAATATTAAATTTTTAGAAAAAACAACAACCTATCTGTCCGAAGGAACACACCATAATGGCCAGGCAAATGTGATACGTTTGTTGGCCTCAAAAAATTAAAAGTCGTTTCGATTGCTTTTTTATGGGTAAAATATCAATGTATTCATTGACAAAGACTTTCATAATCCTTAAATTTATATACATAAAATTATTCACAATTTTTTTATTCATAAAAACGGGAGGTATTATGTCTGATCATGTTTATAAAATTATTGAGCTTGTGGGTACCAGTTCTGAATCGTGGGAAAAAGCAGCTGCCAATGCTGTGAAAAAAGCTTCTGAAAGTCTGCGCGACCTTCGTATAGCCGAAGTTTCCCAGTTGGACTTGCAAATTAATGAAGGGAAAATTGAGGCTTATAGAGCAAAAGTTAAAGTTTCTTTTAAATACGAAGGACATCATTAATCCTGAATGTTTAACTGAATTTTAAACAAAGGGGCTGCAGCTCCTTTGTTTATTTTAAACGTTTTGATTTTAAAAAATATCTCTCAAATTTATCCCGCTTAATCGGTTTACCATGTCCCGGTAAAAATAGATTGCATTTTGTACTTAGGAGCAATTCCCAGCTTTTATAAAGGTTTTTAACATCATCAGCAAAAGGAGGGAATATCGTATGCTTAAAAATCCCGAATAGCGTATCGCCCACCAGGGCAATTTCGTCATCAATAAGTAAACTTTCAGACCCAATGGTATGCCCGGGAGTATGTATTATCTTCAGATCATCAGATAATGAGAATTGATCATTTGCTATAATATCCGGAGTAGCGGGCTCATACTTTCCAATAGAACTTGCATATTTATTCCCTGAATTAGTAATGAGTTTAAACAACCAGGATGTGCCTTTGGGTAATTTAGTAAATCCATTTTTTATCCATTCTGTCTCATGCTCGTGGACTATGATTTTGGCGTTAAAATCATTTTTTATATTGTTCGAGTTGCCTGCATGATCATAATGGGTATGTGTTAAAAAATGATAATCAATGAAAGGGCGATCTCCTAAAATAAGTTTAAGCTGACGTTTCAATTCTTTGTAGCTCTTGGCTACTCCACTGTCAACCAGTATGTTTAAATGGTCTTTTTGGATAAGATAACAGTTTGTCATTCCTGCCAGGATAATATGAATTTTTGTTCCCCGGGCTGATTTAATGTTCATAATTATATCCTATTGGTTGTTTACAATTTAGGTTAATTCGTTTATAAATTCAAAGAATGAGAGATGAAGATATAAAATACTTCAACAAAAACTGTAGAATTTAGATTATAAACGCTAAAACTATCCACTAATCCTGAACCGATAACTCGTTTTCTATTAGCCTTTCCTGATACGATTGTATAATGGCTTTGATTTTCTTTTCATATTCAGCATAATCTTTGGATGAATGAATCAGGTTATTATTGAGTAAACGGTCTTTTTCTAAATTATAAAAGGCTATGGTTTGATTCCCATCGAACTGAAGCAGGTAATCTTCTTCGATCAATTGATAAATCCCATTCATATAATTTACGGTAAACCTTTCGGTTGTATCTGATAACATGCTTTTCCCAAAAGCAATAAAAGGATTATTATATCCACAATAATCCATGATGGTAGGTAATAGATCGGTTTGTTGAGCAATAAACTTTTTTTGTCCCTTAAATAAGGTATCATTAGGGTGATATAGTATTATAGGTATAGCATAATTCCCCACTTTCGTTTTATAAAATGCATGCTCTGCCTGAGCGGTATGATCGGCTGTTAAAATAAACAAGGTATTTTGATACCAGGTAGTTTGTTGTGCTGCTTCAAAAAACTTTTTTAAAGCATAATCAGTATATCCTATACTTTCATGGATATTCAGATTCCCTTCTGGAAATTTGCCCTTATATTTGGAGGGAATCTGATAAGGATGGTGCGATGTTAAGGTAAATATTGTTGCAAAAAACGGATGACTCAATTGATCTAATTGATGTTTGAAATATAATAAATACTCTTCGTCGTAAATACCCCAGTTCCCGTCAAAATGTGATTTTTCAGGATATTCATCCATTCCGTAATAGTTGTCAAATCCTGCAATGTTTGCAAACTGATCAAATCCCATGGTCCCGTTTTTACCGCCATGAAAAAAGACGGATTTATAGCCCAAACTTGTTAATAACGAAGGGATTGTATTTATTTTATTTGCTGAAAATTGAGAGGTAATGTAGGGATTATCAGTTAATGCAGGTAACCCTGCTATTATTGAAGGCATGGCTTCAATAGAGCGCTTACCATTGGCAAAGCTGTTGGTATACACTAAACCGTTAGTGCATAGTTGATCTAAAAAAGGTGTGTATCCTTCATAATTGTTGAAAAAACCAATATATTCCTTCGAAAAACTCTCTAAAATAATCAGAACAATATTTTGTTGCGGTTTATTCTGAATGGAATTGTACTGTAGAACTGGACGGTAGATAGAATCGAGGGTTTGTTGATCAAAATAACGATTTATTTTTATTTTTTTTGTTCCTAACGATTTCATTATCGTAAAGGGCGAATTCAACACCAACGGAATATTTTTTGCTGTGGTATATTTTGCAGCATGAATTACCCGTAGCGGTTTTAGCTGAAAACCACCACGGCCGCCAATTAAACCTACACCCATGAATAATAAAAATAGAAGGGATGGATAAATGAGTCGATTTTGTATTGATGGTATTGAGTTTGTTTTTTTATCATTTATTTGAGGATATAAACGAATAAGCGCATAAACAAAGACAACCCACAAGATAATTAAATACCAGTAATCTTTCACAAAAACAGGAAATAAAGTAATAAAGTCCTCACCGAGCCATACAGCGTTGAAAATATCCGATGTCAGCCGTTTATGCTCAAAATCAAAAAATTTTGTATCTATAAAGTTGGTGGATAAGAGAGAGGCATTAATAAAAATAAATAAAATCTTTAAGGTCTTCTGATATGTTTTCCTGTTTTTGAAATCCCCGGGGAGTAAGCTAAGAACAATAAAAGGCAGGTTGAAATAATAAAGAGCAGAAATATCGAAACGGATACCCGGGAAAAATATTTTTAATGATTCTGATGCATTAAGGGCCCCGAAATAATCGATGTTGAAAAGATAAAATAAAATTCGTGATAAACTAAACAGCGCAATGAGTATTAAAATACGCAGAAAAAATAATTTTACATGATATAAATAATTCTTCATCTTAATCGCCCGGTAATAAGTCATGATTAGTCCAAACTACAAAAATATATACAAGTTTGTTAACCACCAAATCTTAATAAAATGACGAACAATATAGATTTTACCAATGCCAACATGATAAAAAAATGATATCCAAACTATTAATAGTTTTCTACGTTAAAATATATGTTGAAGAAACTATATGTTAAAAAACAATGTTTTAGAGAGCATTTTGGTTAAAAAATATTAGTCAAATTTCCTGAATTAAGGTACTTTTGCATAAAAAATATTACTTATGAAACCTTCACATATTGAACACATCGGTATTGCTGTAAAAAATCTTGATGAAACTGTTAAGTATTACGAGAATGTATTAGGTCTGACATGCTATAACGTTGAAGAGGTTAAAGACCAGAAAGTTAAAACCGCTTTTTTTAAGGTGGGTGATACCAAGATAGAGTTGCTTGAATCAACCGACCCGGAAGGCCCTATCGGTAAATATATTGAAAAAAAGGGTGAGGGCATTCATCATATTGCTTTTGCCGTTGAAGATATTGAGGAGAAACTTAAAAAAGCCGAAGAAAATGGGGTAAGGCTTATCGACAAACAACCCCGTAAGGGTGCTGAAGGATTAGATATTGCATTTTTGCATCCCAAATCTACCTTTGGTGTACTTACCGAATTATGCGAGGATAAAAGTAAATCATAAATTAAATATACATATTTATAAATAATTGCTTTCAGCCCAATGAATAAACAGGATAAGATAAAACAACTAATTGATTTAAGAGCTCAAGCCAAGCTTGGTGGTGGTGAGAAAAAAATCGAATCACAACACAACAAAGGTAAACTAACGGCTCGCGAACGAATTGAAATTTTACTCGACGAAGGGAGTTTTGAAGAGTTTGATATGTTTGTAACCCACAGGTGTACTGATTTTGGGTTAGAAAAGAAAAAGATTTTAGGTGATGGTGTAGTTACCGGTACCGGAACAATTGACGGGCGTGTGGTTTATCTTTATGCTCAGGATTTCACCGTTTTTGGCGGTTCGTTATCGGAAACTTTTGCCAAGAAAATTTGCAAAGTAATGGATATGGCCATGAAAGTAGGAGCTCCTGTCATTGGAATAAATGACAGTGGTGGAGCTCGTATCCAGGAAGGGGTGAACAGCCTTGCCGGATATGCCGAAATTTTCCAGCGTAACATTATGGCATCGGGTGTAATTCCCCAAATATCAGCTATATTTGGTCCATGTGCCGGTGGTGCCGTTTATTCTCCTGCATTAACCGATTTTATTATGATGACTGAAGATACCAGTTACATGTTTGTAACAGGTCCTAAAGTAGTAAAAACGGTTACCGGAGAAGATATTACTACGGAGGATTTAGGTGGTGCCCAGGTACATTCTTCTAAATCGGGTGTTTCTCACTTCTTAATTGAAGATGAAGAAGAAGGCCTCCTTTTAATCAGAAAACTGCTTAGTTTCTTGCCTCAGAATAATTTAGAAGAACCACCTATTATTGAGTGCAACGATCCAATCGATAGGCTTGATGATGCTTTAAATGATATCATCCCTGAAAATCCAAATCAACCTTATGATGTAACCGACATCATTTATTCATTAGTTGATAATAATGAATTCTTAGAAATCCATCGACATTATGCAAAAAATATAGTTGTTGGGTTTGGTAAGTTTGATGGAATGTCGGTAGGGATAGTTGCAAACCAGCCAAACTTTTTAGCCGGAGTTTTAGATATTGATGCATCCCGAAAAGCTGCTCGATTTGTTCGTTTCTGTGATGCTTTTAATATCCCGATTTTAACATTGGTTGATGTTCCCGGATTTTTACCCGGTAGTAGTCAGGAATATGGTGGCATTATTATTCATGGTGCTAAATTGATGTTTGCCTATGGAGAAGCAACCGTTCCCAAAATTACCATTACCTTGCGTAAATCATACGGAGGTGCCCATGATGTAATGAGCTCGAAACAATTGCGAGGTGATATTAATTATGCATGGCCATCGGCAGAAATTGCCGTAATGGGGTCGCGAGGAGCTGTTGAAGTGCTTTATGGACGCGAAATTGCTGCAATTGAAGATCCTGATGAAAAAGCTAAAGCCATTGCTGACAAAGAGGACGAGTATAGAGAAAAATTTGCTAATCCTTATCAGGCAGCAAGCCTTGGCTATATTGATGATGTGATTGAACCCCGTAATTCCAGGTTCAGGATTATTCGTGCGTTAGAAATGTTACAGACGAAGAAGGATATAAATCCTCCCAAAAAACATTCAAATATTCCATTATAAAAAAGAATTTACATGTTATCAATAATAGGAAATATAGGAATTGATTTTTCTGCCATTCCCGGTCAGGGAGCAACCATAGCTATTGTTGGTTGGTTGATTGTCTTTGCCGCGTTGATTTTACTGGTTGTTGTTTTTACACAAGCACCCAAAATTATTTATTATAAAACCAGAAAAAAACTAAGAGAACAATCGAAACAAGCAGATATTTCTAATTCAGATTTACACCTCCCGGGAGATACAAGTGCAGCCATTGCTATGGCTTTGCATTTTTATTTTAGTGAATTACATGACGAAGAGAGTAATGTAATTACGATTAAGAGGGTAAGAAAAACTTACTCTCCCTGGAGTTCAAAAATTTATGGATTAAGAGTTTGGCCAAGAAAATAAAAATTAAACAATGAAACAATTTAAATTTACAATTCGTGGTAATGACTACGAGGTTGAAATAAAAGATTACGAAGATAATATCGCAATCATTGAAGTTAATGGAACTCAATATGAAGTTGAGGTTCATCAAAAAGAGATGAAAACAACCAAAACACCTAGACTTGTTCGCTCTAATGTTCCGGTTGAACGTAAGGATAGTAAGATTAAAAAATCGGTGAGCAGTAGGGCCTATTCGCTTAAAGCTCCGTTGCCCGGTAATATATTTAAAATCCTTAAAAGTGAAGGTGATGAAGTGAAAAAAGGCGATACCATTATGATTATGGAAGCCATGAAGATGGAAAATAATATTCAATCGGAAAAGGACGGAAAAATAACTAGTATCAAAGTTAAAGAAGGAGATGCTGTTCTGCAAAATGATGTGTTAGCCGAAATTGAATAAATTCTTAATCAGCGTAAATAATTAATAAATACTATGAAAAAGTTTTGGTTAGTCATTGGTACATTGGTTTTGGTTTTCTCCGGAGTTTTCTCTGCAAATGCCGATGATTTAAATAAAATGCTTACAAAAGGTAAATGGGTAAATAAATCCGACGGATACAAGATTAGTGCCACGAATGACAGAACCGTCGAACGATATAAATCGATACGTTTTAATGAAGATCAAACTTTTGTATTCGATTCAATAAAAACAAAATTTGCCGGTGAATGGAATGTTATTGATAATTGTATCTATTTAGAGTTTAATAACCAACAAATAAACCCTAAAAAGGCAACGATTGTAAAGGAGCATTTAATCATTGATGGAGATGAGTTTAAAAATTATTCGGGCGCAATGGCCGGATTATTAAATTTTTATGAATATACCGGAGTTTATAATGCTACCCCCGGTCACTTATTGATGATTGTTGTAGGTATATTCTTTATTTTTTTGGCGATTCGATATAATTATGAACCTTTATTGCTTATCCCTATTGGATTTGGAATAATTATTGGCAATATTCCTTTCTTTCAGGCCGAAGGCTTTAACTTGCAGTTAGGAATCTACGAAGAAGGAAGTGTGATGAACTACCTTTACTTTGGTGTTCGCCAGGGGATTTATCCACCACTTATTTTCCTGGGCATTGGGGCAATGACTGATTTTTCATCGTTGATTTCAAACCCACGTTTGATGATTCTTGGAGCTGCTGCTCAGATAGGTATCTTCTTAACATTTTTAGGTGCTTTGGTATTGGGTTTTACCCCGGCAGAATCAGGAGCAATTGGAATAATTGGAGGAGCTGACGGACCAACAGCAATTTTCTTATCCTCAAAACTGGCCCCACATCTTATTGGACCAATTGCTATAGCAGCTTACTCATATATGGCGCTTGTCCCTATCATACAACCCCCATTTATGCGATTGTTAACGTCTAAAAAGGAACGTAAAATCAGAATGAAACCCCCACGTTCGGTTTCTAAGTTTGAAAAAATTATGTTCCCGATTGTTGGGTTGCTTTTAACAGCTTACATTTCACCAAGTTCATTGCCTCTGTTAGGGATGTTGTTCTTTGGTAACTTGTTAAAGGAATCAACCGTTACCCGACGATTAGCCGAAACGGCAAGAAATTCATTAATCGATATTGTAACCATTCTATTAGGTCTGACCGTTGGGGCTTCAACACAGGCTGATGTATTTTTAACACCACAATCGTTAATGATTTTTGGATTAGGTGCATTATCCTTTATGATAGCAACCTGTGGTGGATTATTATTTGCTAAGTTAATGAATGTGTTTCTTAAAGGAGACAATAAAATTAATCCCCTTATTGGAGCCTCAGGTGTTTCAGCTGTTCCAGACAGTGCCCGGGTTGTACAACACGAAGGCTTAATAGCTGATCCAACCAATCACTTGTTAATGCATGCTATGGCTCCCAATGTTTCAGGAGTAATTGGATCCGCTGTAGGTGCCGGTATTTTGTTAAGTTTCTTAATGTAAAAAATATAAGATTATGAAAAAGTATAAATGCAAAGTTTGTGGTCATATTTATGACCCTAAAGAAGGTGACCCTAAAGGGGGTATTCAACCGGGAACTTCCTTCGAAGATATTCCTGATGATTGGAAATGCCCGGTTTGTGGTGTAACAAAAAAGGATTATGAACCCTTGGATTAGTATTTTAATTTACTATATCAGTAAAAGAGATGACCGGATTTTTTTGTCATCTCTTTTTAATTTATCCTTACGCTATCCCAACTTGATTGGATAAGCTGATGTAAAGATATTGCTGAGATATCAGTCTCCTCGATGATTACCACTCGAACAACAACGGAAACATGAGCAAAAATTAGCTGAATAATAAATTGCACCGGTAGTTTTCTTAAATATCCCTTTTCAATTCCTTCTTGTATAAAGTCAATGGCCGGTTGATAATGCCTCTGATTGATGGCTCTAACTTCATTTTTCTCTAAAGGAGATGAAGCATATTGCTCAATAAATGCAAACTTTTGAGGATTATCTTTAAAAAAATAGAATAGATTTTTCCATAGGAGAAAAAATTTATCTTTAAACGGCAAAGCACTATCCATTTCGTGAATAAATGCTTTGCCCATTTCTTCTCTTAATGCTGAATATATTGTTTTTATTAAATCATCTTTGCTTTTAAAATAGTGGTAAATTGTACCTGCAGCTACGTCTGATTCTTTAATAATTAACTCCATAGGAGTTGCATACAGTCCCATTTCTGAAATTAATTGAATCGTAGTGTCAATGATTTGTTGTCTTTTAGTCATTGTTTTTATATTCTTCAGCCATCTTTAAAGCCTCGTAAGCATTAACAATACCTCCGGTACAGGATAGCTTTTTAAATTTAGTCTTCCATTTAATCAGTCGAAATCCCTGTTTGGGTTTGTAAACTTTCAAGTCGGGATAAGATAAGGCTGATTTTTGAATGATTTCTTTTACCTCAACTGCCGATAACTCAGGATAACAGGATAGGAGCAGGGCCGCTACTCCTGAAACTACCGGTGCCGAAAAGCTGGTTCCGTCAGCAATTTGATAATTGTTTTCGGGGGCCAGCGATTTTACTCTTGAACCAGGTGCAAAAACATCAACCATTTCATCTCCATAATTCGTAAAACTTGCGGCGAAATCTAAATTACATGTTTTTGTGTTTGCCCCAACGGTAATCCAGGTGTCTGCTATAGTGTTTTCATCAATTATTTTGGTGGGATATTGTTTTACCTTATCAATATTATTGGCATCGTTTCCTGCAGCATGTACTAAGAGTACGTTGTTTTCCTGAGCATATAAAACCGCTTCATCAACCAAATATTTATAAGGTGATAAATCTTTCCCAAAACTCATATTGATGATACGTGCTCCGTTGTCAACAGCATAACGTATGGCCTTTGCCACATCTTTATCTCTTTCATCGCCGTCAGGCACTACTTTTAAGGCCATAATTTTTGCACTTTCTGCTATGCCGTCAATTCCCAATTCATTATCTCTTTTAGCGGCAATAATTCCTGAAACAAAAGTGCCATGAAAAGCTTCGGGTCCGTAAACATTGTTATTTCCGTAATATTCGTTCATGTCTGTTACATCGTCACCGATAATTTCTCTTGGATTATAATCTGTATTCAGATGATAATCTAAAACGACATCAACCTGAGCTTCTATTTCTTCGAAAATATTATCGCTGATACCAAACTTTACAAAATTATAAATCCTTTTGATTTCTTTTTTATATTTTCTGTTTGCTTCTTTCAGGCTGTCTAAATCATCTATCTCAATCGAGTCGGTTTGCAAAACATCGGCAATGGTTTGGTAAGAGTTGTGGTACTTATTTTTATATTTTAGAAAACCCTCTTTTTGCCGTTGGGCATTTTTTAAACGCTTTTGGTATCTTTTTGCAGCATCTTTATAAAGTGCATAACGTGTTTTTTCTTGATCATTTAACCGGCTTTTTTTTACATCGCTAAATTTTTGATGGTATTTTTTATAGATACGCGTAATTTCCAGGTTTTCATGAGCAATATTTTCACCTTCAGCATTTCCTAAAAAATTCCATCCGTAGATATCATCAATATATCCATTATTATCATCATCAATGCCGTTATCCGGGATTTCGTCTTCGTTTATCCACATACTTTCTTTCAGATCTTCATGATTTATATCCACTCCTCCATCAATTACGGCAACAATAACAGGGTTAGCTTTTTTATTTTTTATAAGTTGGTACGCTTTATCAATTTCTGCACCATAAATCTGATCATCTTTGGGCGATTGATTAAACCAGTCGTGTTCAATTTCCTTTTTTGCATTTTCGTTGTTTACGTCTTGGTTTTGAGCTTTTAACCCTACAAAAGAACTTAGCGTTAATAAAATTAAAAGGGTTTCTTTCATTTTTTTAGTATTTATGATAATTAATTAAAAAAAGAGAAAGCTTGACTTTCTCTTTTTTATTAAACGTAAAAATAGTAAAATTATTTAAATATGGCTATCTCTTTTTCCCCGGTAGATTTACTGTATGCCCTGAACATCATATTCGTATTAAACGGCATGGCAATATTACCTTTATTATCCACAGCAATTATCCCCCCGTCACCACCAGCTTCAACAAGTTTTTCATGAATAACTATATTTGCAGCTTCTTTTAAGCTTAAATTTTTATATTCCATTAATGCGGAAATATCGTGAGCTACTGTGTAACGGATAAAAAATTCTCCATGCCCTGTGGCAGATACAGCACACGTATTGTTGTTGGCATAATTACCTGATCCAATAATAGGCGAATCACCAATTCTTCCGTATTTTTTATTGGTCATACCTCCTGTAGATGTTCCTGCAGCCAGGTTTCCATGCTTATCTAAGGCTACACACCCAACGGTACCGTGCTTTTCTGCTTTAAGAATTCTTTGTAAACTTTCCCAACGATCCTGGGTATGGAAATAGGATGAATCCACAATTTCGATCCCGTGTTCCTTAACAAAATCAGAGGCTCCTTTGCCTGAAAGCATCACATGTTCCGATTTATTCATTACTTTTATAGCTGCCGAAATCGGGTTTTTAATATCACCTACACCGGCAACTGCACCGGCATTTAAATTGCTTCCGTCCATAATGGAAGCATCCATCTCGTTGGTCCCGTCATGTGTAAAAACAGCTCCTTTTCCTGCATTAAATAAAGGACAATTTTCAAGGTAATTGATGGTTTTTTCGATAGCTTCAATACTGGTTCCTCCCTGAGCAAGAATGTTTTCTCCAATAGCTAACGCTTCTCCAAGTTTTTCTTTATAAACTTGTTGTTGTTCTTCATTTATATTTTTGTTGGAAGCATTTCCTGCTCCTCCGTGAATTACAATAACATATTCAGGACGAGAAGACTGTTCTTTTTGGGTACATGAATAAAGAACAAATAATGAAATACTAAAAAGGGCAATCTGTTTGAATAGATTTTTCATGATGGTTTAAATTTAAATTTTATTAAAATAATGAAACTAATTTAACAATAATTTTACTTTTGTATAAAGTTAACAGATAAATAAAATGAAACAGCGATTAATTTTTTTTGCAACCTATGCTTTTTACTGGTTAGTGTTGTTTTTAGCTGCCCGGCTTTTTTTTCTCTTTTATCAGTACCCGTTTTCCTTTGACTTAAGTTTTAGTGAATGGTTATTAACATTTATCTATGGAATTCGATTAGATATTTCATCTGTTGGATATATTATGGCTATAACAGGTTTAATGCTGAGCTTGACTTTTTTGTTAAAAGGAAAGATCATTCATAAAATTTTTAAACCATTTACTTTAATTGTTTTTGCTATTTGCTCAATACTAATAGTTGTTGATTTAGAATTATATAAAAACTGGGGATATCGAATGGATGCCACACCATTGTTGTATATTACTCAACCTAAAGAAGCCATGGCATCAACCGAATGGTGGCTTATTCTTTTGTTGCTGTTTATGGTAACGGTACTTATTTTTTCAGGAAATTATTTTTATAATAAATGGCTTAAAGCTAAGATATTAGCCATAAAAAAAGGGAATCTGTTTACGTTAGTGCTACTGATCCTTCTTACTGGTACTATGATTGTCCCTATTCGTGCCAGTTTTGGAATTGCTCCTGTGAATACAGGGATGGTTTACTTTAGTCAGCATAAATTTGCCAACCATGCTGCGGTAAATGTAGTCTGGAATGTAATGCATTCATTGCTTTACCGGAAAAATTCGGAAACAACTTATCATTTTATGCCCGATAAAAAGGCACAAAAAATTGTTGAAAATTTAACGGATTACGGGAAAAATACAACGAATGTATTAAATAAAAAATATCCAAATGTTGTAATAATTATCCTGGAGAGTTTTTCTTCTAAGGTAATTGGAGCTTTAGGAGGAGAGTGGGATTCGACACCTAATTTTAATGAATTAGCCAGGGATGGATTATTATTTACAAATTTTTATGCCAATGGCGACAGAAGTGATAAAGGGATCGTTGCAGCCTTAAGTGGCTATCCCTCACAACCTACTACGTCAATTATAAAAACATCCAGTAAAACCGAATCCTTACCTTTTTTGTTTAAAAACTTTAATAAACTGGGTTATGAATCATGGTTTTATTATGGCGGAAATATAGACTTCGCCAATATGCGATCCTATTTTTTGAATGCTGAAGTGCAGCATATTATAACCGATCAACAGTTTGATAAGAAATATAGAACTACAAAATGGGGTGTACACGACGAGCATTTGTTTGCTTCTCTTTATGAGCATATGATAGAATCAAAAAAAACATTTTTTAAAGTTGTGTTTACCCTTAGTAGCCACGAACCATTTGATGTTCCTATAAAATCTGTTTTTGAAGGAAATGGAAGGACCCCTAAGTTTCAAAATTCAGTTTATTATACAGATAGCTGTTTGGGTGATTTTTTTCGTAAAACAAAAAAAACAGCACTCTGGGATAATACGTTGTTTATCTTATTAGCCGATCATGGAAGCCCATATCCGGGAAATTCGCAAAATCATGCTTTGGAAAAATTTCAGATACCTATGTTGTGGATTGGAGGGGCCCTGGAATCCAGGCAAAAAGTTATTGACAATCCCGGCTCTCAAATCGACCTTCCTAATACGTTATTAAGTCAGATCTCATCTCATGATTCGTCTTATATCTATAGTAAAAATTTATTGAATCCCGATTATTCAGGATTTGTATTTTATGCTTTTAATGATGGCTTTGGCTTTATAACTGACTCAACAAGAGTTGTGTATGATAATATAGGAAAGAACATTTTATATGAAGATGGTCATGGTGTTTCCGATGATTTAGAAAAAGGAAAAGCTTTCCTTCAAACTCTTTCCAACGATTATATAAATCGTTAAGTAAGCTATTGTTTCTTTCCCTGGTTTGATTATATTTTTATAAGGTTGAACAAATAATTGTTCTTCATGTTAGAAATTATGTGTCATTTGACATCATCTTTTATTTTTGATAAATTTACTTAATTGAATTATAAAACTTAAAACGTAAACATTATGGCAGATCTTTCGATAAACTACATGGGTCTTAAACTTCGTAATCCAATTATTGCAGCCAGCTCGGGTCTGACAAATTCTGTGGATGATATTATAGAATTTGAGAAAAAAGGAGCCGCGGCTGTCGTTATAAAATCTATTTTCGAAGAAGAAATCCGGCGCGAACTGGAGAAGGATTTAACCAGTATGAATATGGAGTCCTTCTTATATCCGGAAACAATGGATTATTATGATAATTATGCCGAAGATGATTCATTAACCAATCATTTGAAGTTGATAAGAGAAGCAAAGAAAGCAGTGAAAATACCGATTATTGCAAGTATAAACTGTGTTACTGCCGAAAAGTGGCCTTATTATGCGCAAACATTACAAGATGCCGGTGCAGATGCTTTAGAGCTTAATGTTTTTGTTTTACCCTCTGATTTTAACAAATCCAGTGATGAAAACGAACAGGTTTATTTTGATATTGTTCAAGAAGTTAAAAAGCATGTTAAAATTCCGATTGCATTGAAAATAAGTTATTACTCAGCTAGTCTGGGAGCTTTTATTCAAAAGCTTTCTAACACTGAAATTGATTCCATCGTATTATTTAACCGGTTTTACAGTCCGGACATTGACATCAATAATCTTGATGTTTTGTCGAGCAATGTTCTAAGCCATCCCGAAGAATTACCCATTTCGTTACGCTGGATTGCCATCATGAGCGAGAGAGTAGGATGTGATCTTGCCGCATCTACCGGTATACACGACGGTGCAGCCGTTATCAAACAACTGTTGGCTGGTGCTAATGCAGTACAAATAGCTTCTGCATTTTATAAAAACGGCAAAGGAATTATTGAAAATATGCTCGATGATCTTACGTCATGGATGGAACAGAAAAAATTTGCCAAAATTGATGATTTTAGAGGTAAGTTAAGTCAGGAGAAATCGCAAAACCCTGCTGCATACGAACGTGTTCAGTTTATGAAATATTTTTCAGGAAAAGGGTTGTAGTGCTCGATAAACAAAATATATTTCACCCGGTTTTTTTCACCGGGTTTTTTGTTTTTAATAAGAAATATTCATCAATTATTTGCAATTTTGTATATAAGCTATGTATGCAATTATTGATATTGAAACAACCGGTTTAAGCCCGTTAAGAAATAAAATTACGGAAATTGCTGTCTATATTCATGATGGAGAAAAAATTGTCGATGAATTTTCTACGCTGATTAATCCTGAATGTTTAATATCAGCCAACATTACTAAAATAACAGGTATTACGAATGAAATGGTCGGCAAAGCTCCTAAATTTTGGGAGGTAGCCAAAGATATTGTATTACTTACCAAAGAGAAAACCTTTGTTGCTCATAATGCTTCGTTCGATTACAATTTTATAAGGAACGAATTTAAAAGCCTTGGTTATGATTTTAAGCGAGAGAAACTTTGCACGGTTCAGTTGAGCCGTAAAATTATTCCAGGGCGAAAGTCTTACAGCCTGGGTAAATTGTGTGATGAATTAAATATCCCGCTTAACGGGCGTCACCGCGCTGCCGGGGATGCATTGGCTACCGTTAAGCTTTTTGAATATTTACTCCAAAAAGATTCTTCTTTATCCGGATTAAAATCAGACAAATTTTTTAACCTTGAATCATCCATAATTAAAAAATTACCCGAAGATACCGGTGTATATTATCTACATAATCAACAAGGAGACATTATTTATATAGGAAAAAGCAAAAATATCCATACCCGGATTTTATCTCATTTTAATAATGAGAAAACAAGCAGAGCACTTAAAATGATTGATGAAACGTTTGATATCTCTTACGAATTAACGGGGAGCGATTTAATAGCCCAACTGTTAGAGTCGGACGAAATAAAAAATCATAAACCAAAATATAACCGCAGACAACGTCGAAAATCCAATCATTATGGGATTTATAGTAGTACCGATGCATTTGGCTATATCTGTTTTATGGTTGATAAAATTGGGGAAAAGGTGCCCCTGATTGCTTTTAATTCGGCAAAAGAAGCCCGTGAAAGGCTTTATCATCTTACCGAAAAATATGAACTATGCCAAAAATTATGTGGATTATATGAGACAGCAGGCGCTTGTTTTTATCATCAATTGAATCAGTGTAGGGGAGCATGTGTACAAATTGAACCTGCTGAAGAATACAACGTTCGTGCGAATGAGTTAATCCATAATTTAAATTACGACCACCAAAGTTTTTTTATTATTGATAAAGGAAGGACTGAAAATGAAAAAAGTGTAGTTAAAATTGAGCATGGCAAATATATTGGTTTTGGGTATATCAATGTTGAGCTTGTTCATCCTGACAGGGAAAAACTTTCCGATGATATTAAAAATTATAAAGATAACCGGGATGTACAACAAATTATTCGAACCTATCTGAAACAACATGCGGTAGAAAAAATTATTCCTTTTTAGCTCTTTATATTTGAACATATTTTACTTTACCCTGTTTACTATAAACATTAAATAAACAACATACGGTTATGAAAAATATTGTATTAATAATTTTATTAGCTATGATAAGTTCCGTTACTTTTTCTCAAAATAAATCATTTTATGATTTTAAGGTACAAACCAT
Organism: Bacteroidales bacterium; assembly: GCA_035269575.1. GTDB lineage: Bacteria > Bacteroidota > Bacteroidia > Bacteroidales > UBA12077 > UBA12077. Next base: position 37,907 of record DATFIZ010000086.1, read on the forward strand.
CGACGGAGAAAATTTTGATTTGTCGACCTTAAAAGGCAAAAAGGTATTGGTAGTAAATACTGCTTCGAAATGTGGTTTTACACCACAATATGAAGATTTGCAGAAACTTTATGAAAAGTATAAATCTAAAGACTTTGTTATTATCGGGTTCCCCGCGAATAATTTCATGAATCAGGAACCTGGTTCTAATCAGGAAATTATGCAGTTTTGCTCGGAAAATTACGGGGTAACTTTTCCTATGATGGCTAAAATATCGGTTAAGGGAGACGATATTCATCCCCTTTACCAATGGCTAACTGATAAAGACCAAAACAGAGTGATGGATTCCAACGTAAAATGGAATTTTCAAAAATACATGATTGATGAAGAAGGGAATTTAGTAGATGTAGCTTCGTCCAGGACAAATCCATTAGATGAACAGATTATAAACTGGATTGAGGAAATGTAGATTGAATATAAAAAGGAAGTTAATAAGTAAACCGTGCAATTTTGTACGGTTTTTTTGTAGACAGTAATGTTTTGTTTGTAGTTTATTATTGTATTTCTCAGAAAAAATACTGTTTTTTACAAATAAAAACAATAATGAAACATTACTTATTTATAATTATTGCAGTCCTTGTGCTCTTATCCTGTCAAAATGAAAATGAGCCAGCTTTATCCGGTTTATATCTTGGACAAAATTTACCTGGTGATTCGGCCGAATTATTTGCTCCGGGCATAGTTTCAACAGGAATGTCGGAACGCGACATCGCCATTTATCCGGATGGCAGCGAAATATATTTCTGTCGAAACCTGGGGAATCATAAATTTGCAACCATATTTTATACGAAACAGGTCGCCGGAGTTTGGACACAGCCAGAAGTGCTTGAATTTTGCCGGAATCCGAAATATACGTATATCGAACCTTTTATTTCTCCGGATGGAAGTAAATTGTTTTTTGTAAGCAATATGAACGAAGACGGGGGTGAATCCAAATCATCAGATGTATGGGTTTCGGAAAGATTAAACGGGCACTGGGATGAACCCTACAATTTGGGTGAACCTGTAAATTCTGATAATGATGAATATTTCCCTTCCGTTACCCAAGATGGCACCTTATATCTCACCAAACCCGATGAATCGGGCCAGGAATATATTTTTAGATATCAATATAAAGAGGGTGAATATGTTAAGGGTGAGAAGTTAAACGCGCATGTTAATTGTGGCGTTGTAAGATATAATGCTTTAATTGCTCCCGACGAATCGTTTATTATTGTTCCGGCTTTTGGTATGGACGACAACTTTGGCGGTACCGATTATTATATTGTTTTCAGAAACGAAAACGATGAATGGAGTAAACCTGTTAATATGGGCGATAAAATTAATAGTGCCGACCCCCGTGAATGGTCAGTTGCTTTTTCGCCCGATGGTAAATACCTGTTTTTTATGTCCGCACGTGGAATGACTAACAATCAGCTACCTGCTGAGTTAAGTGCCAAAACGTTTAATCAACTGAGAAATTCGCCACAAAATGGCAATTCGGATATTTATTGGATAAAATCCGATTTTATCGATGAGTTAAAAAAGAAGGCAGTGTTTTAAATTTATAGCGGTAACTTGAGAGAATGATCATCAGAACATGCCCAAAAATTCCGATTAAGGCTGAGATTAGCGAAGCTGGAAACGCACCAGTTGATAAATATTTTATATTTTAGGTTTAATTCTCACAAAAACGGCCAATCACCACATAAGCATTCTGGATACCCAGTTCGCCCGATTTGCTCATATCCATACAGCCGTTTTCGTTTTGTTTGAGGTAGATATACGTTAACCCCCGGTTATAATAAGCTTCGGCAAAAGTGTTGTCTGACCTGATAACTTTATTGTACCAGGTGATGGCTTTATTGTAGTCGCGTGTTTTTAAATAGGTGTTGGCTAAATTAAAATCTGAGAATATAAAGTCGGGGGATAATTCTATGGCTTTTAAATAATCATTAATTACATATTGATAATCGGTATACCTTTCCTGCTCTTTAATCGTTTTTATATTCGATTTTTGTTGAGGGTCAATAAGTAATACGTCATTTTCCTGATCCAACAATTTGATGTAGTCAATCATTTCGGATCGGACGTTTCCCCGGCAGAAATAAGCAAAAAAATAGTCAGACTTCATTTTTATCGCTAAATCTAAATCGGATAAAGCACCATTATAGTTTTTTAAATAACTTTTATATATGGCTGTTTCGATTAAATTTTGATATTTATTGATGGAGGATTTGTAATTTTTTTCTAAAGCGGCTACTTTCATTTTTAACGAGTCGATACTCATCATATCCTCATTTTCGTTTTTTATGACTAAGCCATGTTCTGCATAAATATTTTTGTGTGCTTCCATATTATCGTTCAGGGCAGCAATTTTTAGAAAATATTCGGAGTTTTGATGACCGGTTGTAAGCGCAAAATTTTCTTCCGGTTCTATTCGTTGATTATAGTTAGGATGATTATAAAAACGATTACTGGATTTTAAGGTGATTAAGTTTCTGAAATTATCTGAAGTATCGGTATAACTGGCATACGATTCTTTATTTTCCCGTACGGCAGCAATAATATTTTCAGCTCGTTGCCTGTCGGCTAAAGCACCTTGAATATCATCGAGTTGTTGTCTGACATTCGAACGGCTGATATATGCTTTGGCAAAATCGGGATAAATTTCTATGGCTTTGGAAAAATCAATAAAGGCACCTTGCAGGTCGTCAATTTCCTGCTTAATGAGTCCTCGGTTAAAATACGAAAGGATATTTTGAGGATTTAATTGAATTACTTTGTCTAAATCTGAAATAGCTTCACGTTTTAGCTCAAGTTCGTTTTTGAGTAAAGCCCGGTTAAATAGTGCCAATGAATTGTCAGGTTCTATCTGTATGGCAGTATCTAAATCGTGAACTGCAGTTTGTGTTTTTTCTTGGTAATAATTAACCAGCGAACGATTAATATATGCACTTGCATTTAGTGGGTCAATCTCGATAACCCTGGAAAAACAGGTTTTGGACGAGTCAAATTTATGCCAATCCGAGTATAAAATTCCTTTATTCATATAAACAGGAATGTATTCAGGGTCAATTGTTAATGCTTTGTCGTAATCGTCAAGCGCTCCAAGGGTGTCTTCCGAATAATGTTTGGCCAGTCCGCGATAAAAATAAGCTTTCTTATTTTGTTTTGTAATTTCCAATGATTGGTTAAAATCGTTTATTGCATGCTGATAATGATTGATATTAATGTTACATAATCCTCTATAGACAAATAATTCAGGGTCAATAGCATAGAGCTTTATGGCCTGATTGAAATCGTTCAGTGCCAGGTAATATTTTTTAAGGTTTACGCGAGTGATGCCTCTGTTCTTCAACGCAGCGGTATGGTTTGGTTTTAATTCAATGGCTTTGGTAAAGTCCTGTTCAGCCCCCATATAATCAGCTAAATTAAATTTCGCAATACCGCGCAAAAAATAAGGATCGGCCAGATTGGGTTTTACCTTAATTACAATGTTAAAAGCATTGATGGCTTCGTTATATTTTTGAGCATAAAGTTTACCTCTGCCAACCGATAAATAGTAATTAACATTTAATTGTGCCAGGCTGATTAAAGAAAAAAGGATAAATAATATGGATAGCAGGATTTTTTTCATTAAGAATGGATTAATGCTAAAAGTTGGGTTAACATTTTTTCATCCACCTCATCAAACGAATTATAATCATTGCTGTCCACATCTAACACACCAATAATATCTCCTTCAGCATCTTTTAAAGGAATTACAATTTCGGATTTTGATCTGGAATCACAGGCAATATGACCGGGAAATTTTTCTACATCAGGCACAACAATGGGTTTTTGCTGATTAATCCCTGCCCAGCAAACTCCGGTATCTTTTGCCAGTTCCTGGCATGCTACAGGACCTTGATATTGTCCTACTACTAATTTATCCTTTTTTAGAAAATAAAAACCGGTCCAGAAAAAAGATTCCATTTTATGATGCAAAACCGCTATAATAGTCGACATTCTTGCATAGGGATCGTCGGTTTTAGGCATTAACGAAGCAATTTGTTTATAAATTCTTTCGTATCGTCCTTGTTTTTTATTTTTATCCATAGTGATGTCTGTTAGGTTTTCAAAGGTAACATTTTTTCTTTTGAGCAAATATTTTTAGCGTAATATTCTATTGATTGAATCCTGCTCATATGTGGTTATAATGATAAAGAATAAAAGATTATAAATAAAGTATTATCCTTTAAAATTAAACTTAAACTATATTTGCAAGTCTTTTATGCTTTAATTGAACCTTATGCAATTACGAGTACTCAAAAATTTAAATGATAAAGAATTACGTACCTTTTATCTTCACATTACTTTTTCTGTTATTGATGGGATGATACGTGGTGCTTTGTTGTTAAATGAGTATGTATTCATAAAAAGCTTAAACGGTTCCAGCTATCAGCTAAGTGTTTTATTCCAGTCGAGTGTAATTGTTCTTTTGCTTTCTGTATTTTTTAATGAGTTAATTTACAGATCCAAGAGAAAGCGTAGATTGTTACGCCGGGCCGGTTTTTTAACGCATTTGCCTTTGCTCTTTTTACTATTTTTTCCTCAAAATCCGGAAGTTTATACGATAAACTCTATCTATCATTATATATTTTTATTTATCTTTTTTACCTATTACCTTTCTTATCCCATTGTGTTACCAACAATTAACCTTTTTCTAAAAAACGCTTATACAAAAGAGAATTTTGGCCGCATGTATGGAGTTTCTGCATCCGTCAGACAGGTATTACTCATGATTACTGTTTTTATTTTAGGGTTGTTATTAGATGCGGATGAATTTTCTTTTACCTGGTTTTTTCCCGTATTGGGTGGATTAGGATTTTTAAGTATCGTTTTATTCTCCCGAATTGAATATATTCCCAAAACAGTGGCAGATTATTCTGAAGGTATCCTGCAGGCTGTGGTAGGTTCTTTTAAGAAAATGGTTCATATCTTAAAAACCAACAAAGCATATCTTGATTATCAGATTGCCTATCTGTTTTATGGTTTT
>DATFIZ010000087.1:0-19928 GCA_035269575.1 Bacteroidales bacterium
AAAAGTGAATTTATTGCCAGCATGAGTCATGAAATTCGTACGCCCATGAATTCTATCTTAGGCTTTGCTGATGTGTTAGAGCAGGAACTCGATAATCCTGTGATGGTCGATTATGTTGAATCCATTCAATCGAGCGGGAAAACATTGCTTAGCTTAATTAATGATATCCTGGATTTTTCAAAAATTGAAGCCGGAAAAACGGAAATTAAATATAAACCGGTTTCTGTCCGGCATTTAATTCATGATATTGCCGAAATTTTTAAATTTAGTGCCCAAAAGAAAAATTTAGACCTGTTTACCGATTTAGACGACGATTTGCCTGATTATTTAATGCTTGATGAGTTAAGGATAAAACAAATTCTACTAAACCTGGCAAGTAATGCTGTAAAGTTTACGGAGAAAGGTTTTGTAAAAATTCGTACAGAAGTAAATAATATCTCGGAAAGTGAAGTTGAATTGTCGTTAATTGTTGAAGATACCGGCATAGGTGTTGACCCCAAACAACAAGAAAGGATTTTTAAAGTTTTTGAACAAATGGAAGGCCAGGATAGCAGAAGATATGGAGGTACCGGTCTGGGATTGGCTATTTCGAGTAAATTAGCCGGGTTAATGGACGGAAAAATATTACTTGAGAGTAAAAAAAATACGGGAAGTAAATTTATTTTGAAATTAAATCATGTCGAAATTGTTGGTGACACAGAGGAACAAAAGATTGTTTTAGAATCCGGCAAAGGAAAGATTAATTTTAAACCGGCCAAAATTATAATTGTGGACGATAATGAAAGTAACCGGAAAGTCTTGCGATTAAAATTTAAGAAATTTAATTTCGAAATTTTTGAAGCGGCAAATGGAACCCAGGCGCTTTCTGTTTTGAAAAATACCCTTCCGGATATTATGTTTATCGATCTGAATATGCCCGAAATGGATGGTTATCAGTTATATCAAAAGATAAACGAACAGGATATCCTTAAACATATCCCGGCAATTGCCGTAACTGCCTATACCCTGGACAATGATGAAGAAAAGGTGCTTAACTCCGGTTTTGATGGGTATTTGAGCAAACCGATAGATTTTAATAAAGTTCTCCGGATACTTAAAAAGTATATCGAATACGACGAAATTACTGAAACAGAAGATGAAAAGAATACGTATAGTGAGATAGAATTGCGGAAAGAGGCCTTAAAAAATTTGCCTGAGTTAATTAGCGCATTAGAAAAACAGAGCAAACCGTATCTTGAAAAGATGCAGTATATTCAGCCTAAAAAGGTTGTGGCCGGATTTGCTCAAATGTTAATGGCACTGGGCGAAAAATATCATAATAAACCGGTAACTGAGTATGGACATCAAATTATGAATGCTTCCAAAGCTTTTAATGTGGAAAAAGAAAAAGAATTAATCAAACAGTTCGGCCTGTTTGTCGAAAAATTGAAAAATCAGTTACAACCATAAAATACTTTTTAAAAGATAATTTGAATGGATGCTCAAAAATTTAAAATTTTAATTGTTGATGATAACCCCAAAAACCTCCAGGTATTAGGGAATTTGCTGGAAAAACAACATTATAATGTGGAATATGCTTTAAGCGGCAAGGAGGCGTTGGAGTGGGTAAATTCAGAACAATTCGATTTAATATTACTCGATATTATGATGCCCGGAATGGATGGGTATGAAGTGTGTAAGACAATTCGAAAAGATGAGCAATACCAGGATATCCCCATTATTTTTCTTACCGCAAAAACCGACAAAGAAAGCATTGTTAAAGGTTTTGAGCTTAATGCACAGGATTATGTAAGTAAACCTTTTGATACCGCAGAATTGTTAGCCCGGATAAATACTCATCTTGAATTAAAAGACAGCCGGGATAAACTGAAAGATGTCAACCAGTGGCTGGAACAAAAGGTGGATGAAAAGACCAAAGCGTTGCAGGAAACCAATAAAAAACTGGAAGATGCTTTAACCGAGTTACAAAACCTGGATAAAATGAAATCTTATTTTTTAAACATGACAAGCACCGAAATAAAAACTCCTTTGACAGGGATTATTGGTACATTGCATGTTTTAAAAAACCAGGAAGCTTCATTTGCTCTTAAAAACCTGATTAATTTACTGGAGAAATCGGTTGTTCGACTCGAAAATTTTGCCAATAAAGCAATCTTAACCACTGAGCTAACTTCGAAAACGTATGAGTTTAAATCTGAAGAGATTAATGTGGCTGAAATTGTAAGTTTTAGTCTCTTAGAGTTAAATGAAGTATTAGGACAACGCAACATTGATATTGTGGAGCATCTGGATGATATAAAAATCTCCGGCGACAAAGATCTTATTTTTAAAGCATTACTTTTTTTAATTCGCAATGCAGCCGAACATACCGGTGATGAATCTAAAATTGAGATATCATTAAAAAACGAAGAGAAAGGGATTGTGCTTTCCATTCTCGATTTTGGAAAGGGCTTTAGTAAAGAAACAATTGAGGAAATATATTCGCCCTACCGGTTTAAAGAAGAGGCATTTAATGAGAATAACGAACTGAGTATGTATATCGTAAAGTTAATTATGGATTATCATCATGGAGCGTTAAAGGTTTCTAATAAACAGAATGCAGGCGCTTGTGTGGAATTGATTTTTGCTAAATAATGTTTTAAGAATGAATAAATTACTGCTTGAAAGTTTAATCCGGTTGTTTGCATATATTGCAGCGCTTCATCCATCACTATATATTGATAATGTAAAATTATTTATACAATCATTCTTGCGTAAAGAGTTTTCGGCCGATATTTTAAACGATTATCTGATATTTTTCAATAACTATTATGATGAATACAAATCGAATCGTAAACCTGCCGGGGAAAATGATTTATCGAAATTTATCCAGCAACATATTTCGGAGCTGGGAACCGAATTATATATTTCCGACCGTTTTCTGTTATTAATTCGATTATTGTTTTTCCATAAGTTCTTGTTTAAATATCAAAATTTAGCAAAAGAGTCAGCATCGATAAGTATTGATTCGATTACCCGGGAGATTTCCCGTGCATTAAATATTGATGAGAACGATTATCGTAATTGTAAATCATTTATTTTCGAAAAGTTATACGATATAAAACACAAGGATAACCTTTTGGTTGTGGGGCGTAAGAATCTGACGAAAACCGGTATTCATTTTATAGAACGAGACCAGTTAAAGGGCAATATCTATTTTCTGAAAATTTCGGGAGCTAATATTTTACTTTTTTATTATAAAGGTTCGGATACGATTACGATTGATGATTTTAATATTTTTTCTGAGAATATTTATATTTTTCACCTGGGCTCAAAAATTGATGGAGATAACATAGATCCGGTATATTATAACGAAGTAGCCCGTGAATTTGAATCAGAAAGCAACATCCCGGTTCAGCTAAAAGCCCGGGAGATTGAATTTACTTTTCCACGGAGCAATAACGGTATTCATCAATTGTCATTTGCTGCAGAAACAGGCCAGATGATTGGTGTTATCGGGAAAAGCGGAGTGGGAAAGTCTACACTGATTAATCTTTTAACAGGCTCATTAAAACCGAAACACGGGAAAATATTAATCAATAATTATGATATTCTTAAAGAGCAAAAATATATTGAAGGATTAATTGGATATATCCCACAGGATGACCTGCTTGTAGAAGAATTAACAGTTTTTGAAAATTTGTATTTAAGCTCTAAACTGTGTTTAGGAAATTTAAATAAAGAAGAAATTGTACAACAAGTAGAGATATTATTAAAAAATCTTAATTTATTTGAAGTTAAAGATTTAAAAGTAGGAACACCGTTAAATAAATATATCAGTGGTGGACAACGTAAGCGTTTAAACATAGCACTTGAGTTAATTCGTGAACCATGGATTTTATTTGCCGATGAGCCTACCTCGGGTCTGGCTATTTCCGATGCCGATGAAATTATGGAATTGTTGACCCGTCAGGCTGCAAAAGGGAAGATTGTTTTTGCTAATATTCATCAGCCTTCGTCAGAGCATTTTAAAATGTTCGATAAAATCCTGGTGCTTGATAAAGAAGGATATCCTGTATATTATGGGAATCCTGTAGATTCCATTCATTATTTTAACGAAGCAGCCAACAAATTTGTTAAACTTTCAGATAAATGCCGGTTGTGTGGAAATGTAAACCACGAAACGGTTTTTAATATTTTGTCCGAAAAGAAGGTCAACAGCAAGGGTGTATTACTTAATGAGCGGAAAATACCTGTAAAGCAATGGCATCACTATTATTTAAAAAGTATACCCGAAGAGATAACGTCAGAAAACAATGAGAAAGGCGATTTACCCAAAATACAGTACAGAAAACCTTCTGCACTTAAGCAGTTTGTCGTTTTTTTAGAGCGCAATGTTTTAAGCAAAGTTACCAATCATCAATATGTTGCTTTTTCACTTTTAATTACACCGATACTGGCTGTTATTCTGGCGTTAATAACCCGTTCCGGCATTGATAAAGTAACCGGTGAATATTCTTTTATCTTAAACGATAATATCCCGGCCTACCTTTTTATGTGTGTTATTGTTTCTTTGTTTGTTGGGTTGGTTATTAGTGCCGAAGAAATTTTTCGTGACCGGAAAATATTAAAACGCGAACAATTTCTGAACCTGAATAAAACGGCGTATTTGTTCTCCAAATTATCTTTGCTTTTTTTTGTCAGCATGGTACAAACGGTTTTATATGTTGTTATTGGGAATGCATTGCTTGAGATTGAAGGAATGTTCTGGCCATATACGCTGGTTTTATTTACAACTTCTTGTTTTGCCAATACGTTGGGATTACTAATTTCTTCATTGTTCAACTCTGTTATTGTAATTTATATCCTTGTTCCGTTGTTAATTGTCCCACAAATTTTGTTAAGCGGTACTATTGTTCAATATGATAAATTGAATGAGAAAATAGAATCGGAAAAATATGTTCCTGTAATTGGAGATATTATGGTATCAAGATGGGCTTACGAAGCGCTTGTTGTTTCCCAGTTCAAGGATAACAGGTTTCAACAACACTATTTTCCTGTCGAACAAAAAATAAGTAACCTGAAATATGATTTGTTATTTGTGATTTCCGAGGCTGAAGGGGCATTAGAGGAAATAAAGTATGGAATGGATGAAGGATTAAATCGGCAGATAGATTTTATTCAGTCGTTAATAGCTCAACTGGATAAAAAATACACCATGAATATTTCGACACAAATTTTAAATGGGTTGCCCGATGATGAAGCCCGAATGGCAATAGCGAAGGAGTTAAGACAATTGAAACAGGAGTTGAACGGAAATATTAACCATTATATGTATGCCAAAGATAGTATTACGAATGTTTTGGTAAAATATCTGGGTGGGATTGATGAATATAATCAGTTGAAAAATAAGTATTATAATAATAACCTGGCCGAAATGGTCTTAAATCGTAGTACTTTTAATCCTGCCGAAAAAAGCATTCATTCCAACGAATTAATCCGGAAAATTGAACCCATTTATCAAAAACCATTGTCCAATTATGGAAGGGCACACTTTTTGTCCTCTGTAAAAATTATCGGGAAGACTGAGTTTAACACATTATATTTTAATATTTTTGTTATCTGGATGATTTCAATCGTATTATTTATTATTTTAGATATTACTTTTAAAAATAAAAATTTAATCATAAAATAAAAATTTATGAAAAACAGCTATATCTTATTAACTGTTCTAGTCTTTATCTTACTTTTTAGCGGATGTAATTCGTGCAAGAAAGAAACAAAGGAAACTTCAGAAAAAACTGAAATTACAGAAGCTATTCGTATTAAGGATACTTTAACCGAAGTGATTTATGTCTTGCCATCGCCTAATGAAATTTTAGCAGAAATTTTCATGGATGAGGTGAAAATTAACCCATCTTTTGTAAATCCTCATACAAATGCTAAAAATTATCTGGATACAAGAAGCCAGGCTGTTAACCTGGGTGTGTATATTGCTGATTTTGCCTATCTGAGTTACTCTTCAGAAAATACCACTGAGTTAGAATATTTGAAAGTTATCAAAAAATTGTCGGAGGATGTAAATATCTATGGGTTGATGGAGAATAAGACCATGGAACGCATTCAAAATAACCTGACAAAAAAGGATTCATTAAATAAAATATCTCAGGAGTTATATTATAAAATTTCCAGTAACCTGGAAAACTCAAACCGTGAAAATATTTTTACATTAATTTCTGCCGGAGCGATTGTCGAATCATTATACTTATCCGTAATGCTTGTCGATGATTTTGATGATTATAAAGAGATTATTGAAAAGATGTATGAGCAGAAATTTGTTTTTGACAATTTCTACGAATATGCCCAGGTATATGCAGACGATCCTTATGTAAAGCTAATTATTGATCAACTCGATGTGTTAAAACAAACGTTTGATCAGCTAAATAAAGAAGAAAAGGAACAAAAGGTTGTTGAAGAGGAGGGACAAATGAGATTTACCGGAGGAGCTAAATTTGTTGTGAATAATAAGAATTTTGACCAGTTTAAAACCAATATTATTTCTATTCGAAACGAAATAATAAAATCCAATAAATAATCGTTGCACTTTTTTCATTCATAGAAATTAATAAAATGAGTAGCAAAATGAAAAATTACCATATATTTTTAATTTTTACTGTTTTCGTTTTAATATCTTTTTTACTGCCGGTTAAGCATGTTAAGGCCCAATACTGTGACCGGTTTCACGAAACATCGGCCTGTCGTTTAGCCAATGATGGCAGCTTTAAACCTTATGGCCAATCGAAAAGTGCTATGGTAGAGATAAAAGAGACCTTTGAATATAAACTGGTTTTATACGGTGAAAAAGATTTTAAAATTGGCATTTGTACAGAAGATGGCTTTGGACCGGTGCATTTTAAAATTTTTAATGCCCGTTCAAAAGAAGTATTATACGATAACATGACCGATGATTATATCGAATCGGTGGGTTTTACCAATGATTTTACTCAAAGTGTTATCATAGAAATAACCGTATTAGCCGAAGATGTTGAACCAGAAGATGCTTATGACACCAGAGCTTGTGTTGGTGTAAATATTTTGTGGAGGAAAGCACCTAAAATCGGATTCTAGCATGAAGGGGGGATTTTATTTATGGTTATTTTTATTGTTGTCGGTAAATCTATGGGCACAAAACCTGGTGCCTAATCCAAGTTTTGAAGCGTATGATGAGTGCCCATACGATATGACTATATATCCTCAAAAAAAATTAATTCCACACTGGTACATGCCTAATCGGGGAACAAGCGATTATTTTAATGGTTGTACAAATTTACAGGTTAGTGTTCCTTCTAATTTTATTGGAAATCTTTGGGCTTACGATGGGCAGGCTTATGCAGGTATTGTTTTACTTGAACTGCATGTGGAAGATACGGCCGGTAAAAAGGACCAGAACTATCGCGAATATTTACAGGCAAAATTAAAAAGACCTTTAATGAAAGATAATTATTACCGGGTTACATTACATTTTGCCGTGGCAACCTATTCTACTTATGCTGTTAACCGGCTGGGAATTTATTTTTCGGAAGAGCAAATTAAAAACAGACGTACCTATAAAACCCTTGAATACGACCCACAGGTTTTTATTCCTGAAGATACACTTTTTACCGAAACCAATATTTGGTATACGCTTAATGATACAATAAAAGCCATTGGAGGCGAGGAATATATTACAATTGGGAACTTTTATCCTGATAAAGATATTGAACTTGAAAAACTGGACATCTCACATTTAAATCTGCCATTACAAGACCATATCAACAAAAACGGACTTGCTTATTACTACATCGATATGGTAAGTGTTGAGGAACTGAGTATTAAAAATCCTGAAAAATAATTTAGAAGTAGTATTATTAGTGAGGGCTTCGCTCTAAGCGAAACCCTCACTTAAACTCAAAATATTCAACGCAAATTTTAACCTGCCTGCCAAATTCTATGATAAAAACAAACTTTAACAAAGAGGTAGTATAGGGAGAAATTATTTTAACATCATCTTTTCCAAAGTTTTGAACTTTGGAAAAGATGAGCCCAAAAGTTGTCGCAGGTTAAAGTGGCAGTAAGCAATTTACCGAATAAGCAGGCTGCCTTTGGAAGTCGTTTGCGCTGAAATAAAAAACAAACCCGGAGGGTTTGCACGCTTATAAAAAGTAGGTAGTAAAATAGAAAACGACTCCAGAGGAGTCAAATATCAACGTCCAAGGTCTTTAAATCGATTCGTTTGCCATAACCGGCTAAAGCTTCTGTAATCTATTAACTAGACTCTAGTTAAACTGTGGAAAATATGAGCAAAAAAAAATATTAATTTAACGTTATCTTGTTACGTATTTCCCGGATAGTATTACGGAAAGAATTAAATTGTTTATTGTTCATTACTACTTTCTCTGCACTTTTAAAACGAACGGTTCCATCAGGATTTTTGATAAAAATTAACTTTCCTTTATCTTCAACTTTAAATTGATTATAAAGGGCAATAATTTGTTCCAAATAAGGGATAACCTCTTTTACATTATAATCTTTTTCGTATAATTTGCTGGTATTTAACAAGCTTACAAAAGCATTTTTTTGTCCGGCAATTTGTTTAATCAATTCATTTTCATCCGAAAATTTATCCACCAGACTAATCGCCAGGTATATGCTCTCAATATAGGTTCCTGCACTGATAATAACCATTAAGCTATGACTATTATTATATTCAAGTTCTTGCATGATATCATAGTAATATACATTGGTGAGATGGTAGATCGAATCCAGGTTGTCCATATTTTGGAGGAGATCTTCCTTCATTCTTGTTTTGGTTTCTGCCGAAATAAGGAGATCATCACTTGTTTTGCTGATTACATCAACATATTTGGCTATCTGGTTGCGTTTTGTAAAGAAAGCTGCATAAGCTAAATCAGCAAGGTATATGCCCAGGTTTAAATTTTTTGTTCGGGTATTAATGTATTGGTTTACATTACCTACCGGATTAAGATATTGATTGTTAAAGTTAAGATCTTCTTTTTCAATTACATCTAATAACTCATCCGGAGTAGGATAGGTATATAAAATTTCTTGAGAGGTCAGTGTATCTGATTGGTTTAATGGGGCATGATGTTGCGATTTTAAGGAAGCAGGAAAAAGATTGATTACAAATATCAATCCAATTTGCAGGAAATAATAATTTATCATTTTAATCTTCAGCCGATTCATACCTTCAATTTTTATAACACTTTAATATTTAACGTAATTTTTAAAATTACGTTACTATAGTAATTGTTTGAAATAAATTTATTCACCAAAACGATTATTATCATTAATGAAACTTTTTGTTTTAAGAGACACAAAGTTAGTCATTTATCCAAAAAAAAGATAAAATTATCCCGTTTTAAAATTATTCGATATTTATTATCTAATTCTTCGTAAAGAAGTGATTTTTGCCATTTATCTATGTTTTAGGGAGGTTGGTTGAAATCTTACCGACTTTTGTCAAAAGAAAGTCTTTTAATTTATTGGATGTTAGGGATTAAATAATTAAAATTGTTCCGTTTTAAAATGTTGGAGATGGATTTTTTTAAAACAATTCAAAAATCAGAACGATTTAAAAATACTTCGGAGAGGAAAAAAATACTCATCGTAGAAGATGATCGATTAAGCTATTCTTTGCTGGAAGAAATTTTCTTTGATGATAACTATATCATTAAACGAGCCTTTGATGGTTCAGAAGCCATTGATTTTTTTATAGAGGATAAGCATGCTTTTGATTTGGTTTTAATGGATTTAAGGTTGCCAAAGGTTGATGGTTTTAAAGCTACTTCCACCATTAAAGAGATAAACCCCTCGGTTCCTGTTATTGCTGTAAGCGCTTATGTTCATAACCACGTTATTAATGACAGCCGGAGTTGTGGCTGTGATGATTTTATCGCTAAACCTTTTGAGATAAACCATCTGATTACTCTTGTTCATAAATACCTCCACATTTATAATCAATAGTTTAAACGATTATGCTCTTAGTTTTTTTTTGATGATTTTCTTGTATTTCTTTCGATTCCTGAAAATTAATTTTTTATTCATTTTATAATTCTATAATTTTGGACAGGTTATTTTTGAAATTATTTAAAATTAATGTTATGAACAGAGATACTAAAATATTTGACCTGATAAAGCAGGAAAAAGAGAGACAAATTAATGGAATTGAGCTTATAGCCTCGGAAAACTTTGTGAGCGATCAGGTTTTGGAAGCCATGGGGTCGGTAATGACCAATAAATATGCCGAAGGATATCCCGGGAAAAGGTATTATGGAGGATGTGAGGTGGTTGACCAATCCGAAGATATGGCCCGCGAGCGATTAAAAGAATTGTATAATGCAGAATGGGTTAATGTACAACCACACTCCGGAGCACAGGCAAATGCGGCTGTATTTATGACCGTTCTTGAGGCGGGTGATACTTTTATGGGTTTGGACCTGGCACATGGAGGTCACTTATCGCATGGTTCCCCTGTTAACTTATCAGGGATTTTATATAATCCTGTATCGTATGGAGTAAAAAAGGATACCGGATTAGTGGATTACGATATGATGGAGGAAGTAGCACTGAAGGAAAAACCAAAAATGATTGTAGGGGGTGCTTCGGCATATTCTCGCGAGTGGGACTATAAAAGAATGCGCGAAATTGCCGATAAAATAGGTGCTATTTTAATGATTGATATGGCTCACCCTGCCGGGTTAATTGCTGCGGGATTATTGAATAATCCTTTAGAGTATGCTCATATTGTTACTTCTACAACGCATAAAACCTTACGTGGACCAAGAGGTGGTATTATCTTAATCGGTAAAGATTTTGAAAATCCCTGGGGAAAAACAACCAAAAAAGGGGTGGTACGAAAAATGTCCTCGTTATTAGATTCCGGAGTATTTCCAGGAACACAGGGAGGCCCGCTGGAGCATGTTATTGCATCTAAAGCCGTTGCTTTTGGTGAAGCATTAACGCCTGAATTTAAGGAATATCAAAAACAGGTAAAAAAGAATGCCGCTGTTATGGCTGATGAATTTATAAAGAACGGATATAAAGTAATTTCCGGTGGTACCGATAATCACTCCATGTTGATTGACCTGAGAACTAAATTCCCTGAAATTACCGGTAAGCAGGTTGAAAATATATTGGTAAAAGCGCATATTACCATTAATAAAAATATGGTGCCTTTCGATTCGCGTTCGCCATTCAAAACTTCCGGAATCAGAGTCGGAACCGCAGCGATTACAACACGCGGGATCAAAGAGGATAAAATTCCTGCTATTGTTGATTACATCGACCAGGTAATTGCGAACATCGAAGATGAAAATAAAATCAATGAGGTTGGAGCCCGAGTAAAAGAGATGATGAGCAAATACCCGTTGTTTGCCTATTAAATTCAGATACATTGATTTATAACATAAGGCTGTTTATAATGTTGAATGCATTTAAGCAGCCTTTTTTTATATAAAATATCACCTTTGTACCCGGATTATTTATATCTGCTGACTAAAAAAAACGAATAGTTAGGAAATTCTCTGCAAAAGCCGTTTCTGCTGCGGAAGTATAATCAGCTCAATAGTTAACCGGCTAAAGCCATAGGGTATTGTTATTTTTTGTATCCGTCAGCTAAAGCAGACGGTAAAAGCAAACAGTAAAGTAGGACAGAGGTGCTGTTTAACCCACGGGTTAACCCGTGGGTTAGGAGGGAAACCGGATTTAACAGAACATTAACAGAACACCAATAATTATAAAACGCTATTCCTTCGTTAACCACTTTTTCATCTTCAGCATTAATTCATCTTCTTTTATCGGTTTGACAATATAGTCATCGAAAGTTGTACTGTATTTTTTTATTTCGTGTTCCATGGCATACGCCGATTGTGCTATAATGGGCAAATCGGGCCTGATTTCTTTTATCTCCTTGGCTGCCTGATAGCCATCCATCCCGGGCATTTTAATGTCCATTAATATTAAATGTATCTTATTGTTCTTTTTACAAATATCTATGGCTTCCTGTCCATTTCTTGCTCTTATTACCTCATATCTTTTTTCTGCTAATAACTCCTCAATAAGCAGGTAATTGAATTCATCATCTTCGGCTGCTAAAATCGTTAAGTTTTTATATGTATCTTCTAACTCGGGTTCTTTTTCATTTTCCTTTTTTTCTGTTTTTATGGATGGGCCGGACATTTCATTTACAGGCAATGCAAAAAATATTTGCGTACCTTTTCCCTCTTCTGATTCTAACCAAATTTTTCCGCCTAATGCTTCAACATAAGCTTTGGTAATGGAAAGTCCTAATCCGGCACCTTCATATTCTCTCGACATGTGTGAGTCGGCCTGGACAAAACGTCCAAAAACGGCTTCTTGTTTTTCTTTAGGGATGCCTGTTCCGGTATCTTTCACAAAAAATTTAATTTGTTCCTCCTGCGGTTCATAACCAATGTCAATTCTTCCTTCTTTGGTAAATTTGAGTGCATTTTTTATCAGGTTGCTCACAATAGCATCAAATTTTTCTCTGTCGGTAACCAATTTAGCTTTATCAACAGGCACCGGGCAATGTAAGTTCATTTTCAACCCTTTTTTTTCTACCTCTATCTGAAAAAATTCATACATAAAATTTAACTGTGCATTGATATTTATTTCGGCAAATGATAAATCTAACTGCCCCGACTCAATCTTTGAAATATTTATTAAATCATTAATCAAATCGAGCATTCGTTCCCCGCTTTTTTCAATAATATCAATATAATCTTTTTGTTTTTCATCGGATAGGTGAGATCTTTTTAATAAATCGGCAAAACCTAGTATTCCGTTCATCGGGGTTCGGATTTCATGGCTCATATTGGCCAAAAATGCAGATTTTAGGCGATCACTTTCTTCGGCTTTTTCTTTGGCAGCAATTAGTTCTTTGATCATTTTCTTTTTCTCTGTAACATCCTCTTTAACCGCTACAAAATGAGTAATATTCCCTTTGTTGTTAAATATGGGTGATATAATCGCTTCTTCCCAATAGAGCTTTCCATTTTTTCTTTTATTTTTTAGTTCGCCTATCCACTCTTTCCCGGAAAGTATTGTGTTCCATAAATTTTTGTAAAATGCGTTGGAATGGTATCCTGATTTCAGAATTCTCGGATTCTGCCCGATAATTTCGCCCGAAGAGTAACCGGTAATTTTTTCAAAGGCGGGATTAATATACTCAATAACACCATTTGCATCGGATATTTCAATGGCTATGGGGTTTTGCTGAACCGCCTGGCTTAAAAGCGTGAGTTTTTTTTCTATTGCTTTGCGTTCTGTAATATCTCTGATTATGCCCTGGGTTGCTTTACTCTCCTTAAAATCTATATATGAAACAGAGGCTTCTACCTCTTTTTTTATTCCGTTTTTGGTGATGGCTGTAAATTCATAATGGTTATCAATATTTTCCCCATTTTGTATTCTTTTAAAACGTTCCTCAATGACAGGTTTGCTTTCGGGAGCAACGAGCTGAATAAAATCAAAGCTGGAATGGTTTATTTCATCAATCGAATAACCAAACATTTTTTCAAACGTTGGATTAATAATTTCGAACTTTCGGTTATGCATAAGGTATATCGCGTCCACTGAATTGTGGATAAGCGAGCGGTATTTTTCTTCACTTTCGGTAAGCTGTGCTTTAATTTTGGCCTTTTCTTTATTTACCCTGCTTCTGGCTAATGCTTCCATCACTGCAAAGGGTAAGCGCATGATTTTTTCTTTTAATACATAGTCGTTGGCACCGGCTTTCATACATTCTACAGCTGTTTCTTCATTCATCGAACCGGTAAGTACAACAAAAGGAATTATGCTGTCTTTTTCCCTTGTTATTTTCAGGGCTTTCATCCCGTCAAAACTGGGCATCGAATAATCGGAAACAATAATATCGGGAACAAATGCTGCTAATTCTTTTTTAAATTCCGATTCGGTATCCACCACCTTATAGGTAAAGTCGATATTCTCTTTTTTTATTTCACGCAATGCCAATTCTACATCGGTAGGTAAATCTTCAACAAGTAATATTCTTATGGGGTTGTTTTGCTGTTTCATAAACATTATTATTATTTTGCTAATGATAATTGCCTGCGATCGTTCTGTTAGGGTTGCTGATTAAGCAATAGCCAGTAGAATCCCAAATCTCTTACCGCATCCACAAATTTATCAAAATCAACCGGTTTTACGATATAGCTGTTAACACCCAGTTGGTAGCTTTCTATCATATCTTTTTCTTCCTTGGATGAAGTCATGATAATCACCGGGATAACTTTTTTTTCGGGGTCTGTTTTAATCTTTCGTAATACTTCCAACCCGCTAATTTTAGGTAGTTTTAAATCCAACAGGATTATTTTAGGGTTCGCAGCATCTTTTCTGCTTTCAAATTTATTTTTGGCATAAATAAAATCAAGAGCCTCTTCGCCATCGCCTACCACATATATATTATTGGTAAGATGATTTTTTTTGAAAGCACGCAAGGCCATTTCTGCATCGTTTTTATTATCTTCAACGATGAGGATTTCTGTTTCTGCAAATTGTTCCATAATCTTGTGGTTTACCTAAATCCAATATAAAAATTTTTTTTAACAATTGAACCTTAGTTCTTTATTTTTTTTCTTTTGGAATAGAAAAATAAAAAACAGCCCCTTTGTTGAGTTCTCCATCAGCCCAAACCCTGCCTCCATGGCGGTGCACGATCCGTTGTACAATGGCTAAACCTACGCCGGTACCTTTAAATTCATCCTCTCGGTGTAAACGTTGGAATACCCCAAATAGTTTATTTTTATATTCAGCATTAAATCCCACTCCAAAGTCTTTTACAGAGTATATAACTTCGTCTTTCTTGTTTTGGGCACTGATTTCAATTTTTTTTATGGTTGATTTTGCGCTGTATTTAAGCGCATTGCTTAAAAGATTTTGCCAAACCTGCTTTAGCAGTCCCGAGTCACAATAAAGATCAGGTAATTTATCGATGGATAATTCAAAAGATTTTTTCTCCTGGTCAGTAGCAACTTCTTCGTACATTGATAGAGCAATCGCTTTCATATCTGTGTTTATTTTTCGCATGTTGGCTCTTGAAACGCGCGAAAGATTCAATAAATCATAAATAAGGTTATCCATGCGGGAAGCATTTTCTACAATGGTATGGATATATCTTAAGCCTTCCTCGTCTAGTTTATTTTCGTAATCTTCGATTAAGAATTTAGCAAAACCATTGATTGCCCTGAGTGGTGCACGTAAGTCGTGAGATACCGAGTAGGTAAATGCTTCGAGCTCTTTATTGGCAAATTCGAGTTTTCGCCTTTGTTCCTTTAGCTCAGTGGTCATTTTATTAAGATCTTCCACCATATACAACATCGCTTTCTGGCTGCGGTCAAGTTTAATAATTTTTTCATTTAATTCCCGGGTGCGTTCTGCAACGGCAATTTCCAGTTCATCTTTTAGTTCTCGTAATTCAGCTTCTGTTTTTTGATGATGTTCAATTTCGGTTTGCAAGTCTTTGAGTAACCGGGTATTTTCAATAGCAATGGCAACAGATGCAGAGATGGTTTCGAGAATAATCTGGTCCGATGCTGAATATGCTGTCGGCAAGGTGGTTTCAATATTAATTACACCAATTACTTTGTTGCCCGATTTTAAAGGTACACAAAGTTCCGATTTAATATCGTTTCTAACCTCCAGGTATCTTTTATCTTTGGTAACATCGTCGATACGTTGACTTTTCCCATGTTGGGCAACCCACCCGGTAATTCCTTTTCCTACTTTCAGGTCAAATGATTTTAAATATTTTTTATCTTTTTCAATAAATGTTTCTCCTTTTCCCTGGTCACTTAAAGCAAAAGGGTTTAAGGTATTTGATTTTTCATCGATTAATAAAATGGCACTATTTTGATAATGAAGTATATTTTCTAATACATGGATAATTTTTTGGGATAGTTGGGCGGGTGTTTTTATTTTTTGTAAAACACCACTGGCGTTATGTATGGCTGTTAACTCATTCACTTTTTTCTTCAATTCATCGGCCGAACGTTTTTGTTTGGTAATATCCATAATGTTACCGTAGATTCGCTTAACTTTTAAATGGTCAAATTCGGGATGTCCTGAGGTACTCACCCATTTTTCTGTTCCGTCGGCGCTTATTAGTCTTAATTCAAGGTTGTATGATGTGCCATTTTTAAGGGCATTATAAAATGCAGATTTTATTGTTTTTTGGTCGATGGGATGATAAAATTTAAAGTCATTATTTGTATCTGAAGGATCAAAATTATCGGAGGTAACACCATAAATTTCATATACTCCCTGAGTCCATGTAACTTTATTGGTTTCTGCGTCATATTCCCAACCCCCAACCCGGGTTACTTTTTCCATTTCGTTTAGAATGAGTTGTTTCTTGTCGAGCTCTTCAAGCGTTTTTTTATGCTCTCTGATTTCGTCGGTCAGATTTTTTGTTTTTGATCGTACTTCCCGTCTGAGGTAATAAATAAAAAATAAAGCTAAAATGATAAAAAGGGGGACAATAATATAAAGTGATGTGAGCACTATATCCCAGAAATCAATTTTTGCTACTTCATCAGGGCCTAACCATTTTAGCTTAATTTCATCGTATGTATCGTTTGCTATGATGATAGAGAGGCCTTCGTTTAACTTATTCAATAAGGCTTCATTCCCTTCTTGCACGGCAAAACAAAAATCCTGACGAAATTCGGGTAGTTGAAGTTCCAAGGGCTGAACCGATTTTATCCTGAGTTGTTCTAATAGATTGAGTCCGGTTATTCGCTGTGTGATTACTGCATCATACTTTCCTTTTTTCAGTTCTTTAAATGCTTCTTCGAAAGTATTGGTTGTATAAATTTTAGAGGATATTTTTTCGCGACGCACAAACTCTTCGGCATTATCGCCTTTCATCACCACAATCTCTTTGTCTTTCAGGTCTTCGAGCGTTTTAATATTGGTGGTTCCTTTTCTTACAAAAATGGCACCATGCAACGAAAGGTAAGACATGGTAAAATCATACATTTCCTCCCGTTCGGGGGTTCTTCCAACTAAGGGCAGGGCATCAATGCGCCCTTGAGTAAGGTCTTGTTTTATCTGGCTCCATAGTCCTATTTTTATTTTAACATTTAATCCTACCGCCTTGGTTGCTGCCAAAAAAAGTTCTACAGCAAATCCATCTGCATTTCCATTTTTATCAACAATACAAAAGGGAGGATAATCGGATTCGGAAGCTAAAAATATTGTATCCCCAGGATGATATTCTAATTCATCATGCCCGTAAAGGAAAATCGGGGTAGTGATTAAGTAAAGTAAAAGGAGAAATTTAGCTCTAATACATAGCATGTTGTAGTTATTAACCCTATTTTTAAATTTTTACAATAAGTTACTAAAACATATTTATAATTTTTTATTTTTTATATTTTGTTTTAGTCTTTCAATTTCCTTTCGTAACTCTTCCATTCTTAATTCCCGTTCTATGGTTACATCCCTGAAATGTTCCAGTTCTTTTATTCTGTCATTTAACTCTTTGGTTTTTTCTTTCACCTGCAATTCTAAGTTTTCTTTGAGTTGCTGTAATTCTGTTTCGGTTTTTTTGCGTTCGGTAATATCCCGGATAAACATGCTGGTTCGTTGCTCTCCTTTGGAATTATAAAATACCGAACAAGAAACTTCAGCTATAAATTTGGATTGATCTTTTCTTATAAAGGTTAATTCTCCTTTGTTTTTTCCGGTTTGTTTTCTTTCTTCCAGCATCCCTGACAGGTTAGGGTCGTTCATATCTATTAATCCGTTTCTTCCGGCTTCACAAATTTCTTTCTCAGTCATATTAAACAGGTCACAGGCTGCTTTGTTTGCCGAATATATTTTCCCATCGGGCGAAGTTAAAAGGATAGCATCAAAACTGTTGTTAATTACCGAACGGTAACGTTCTTCATTTTCCCTTAATTCATCTTCCAATTTTTTATCTTCGGTAACATCTCTGGCTATAGCAACCATAATTTCTTCTTCGGGATAGGGGTATGCTTTCCATTCGAGCCATTTATAAGTACCTATTTTAGTAATGTATCTGTTGGTATATTGCTGTATTTGGTTGGCTTTGATGATATCTTTCATTGTTTCATTAGTCATTTCAATATCATCGGGATGTAGAAAGTTTTCCCAGGGCTTAGTCATGAGTTCTTTGGGACTCCATCCTAATGTTTTTTTCCAGGCCGGATTAAGTACTTTTAAATACCCATCAAATCCGGCTATAGCCAGCATATCAACGGCATGTTGGAAAATACGATCGCTGTGTTTTATTTTTTCCCGGCTTTTTGTAAGCTTTGTAATATCTTTCATAAAAACCAGGTATCGGTTTTCTGTTAGCTTTACAGAATTGATCGAAACGGTTTTACGTTCATTTTGCGGAGTGATGATTTCAAAGTTTTTGGCTATTTTACCCTGTACAATAATTTTTTCTGCTTCCTGTAACGCGCTTTCTTTTAATTCATCCGGAAGCAGGATTGAAATATCTTGATTTTGTAAATCTTTGGCTGAATATCCGCTAATGGTTGTAGTTGTTTGATTGATATCCAGAAAATCACCTTCTTTATTTACGACAAAAATACCTACCGGGGCATATTCGAAATAACTTTGAAACTTGTCTTTTTCTTCTTGTAATTTTTGGTTTACTTTTTGGATGTCTGTTGTTTTTTGATAAACTATTCTGCGTAAAACAAAGATGATAACTATTGCCAAAAGAAAAAGAGCAGCTATTACTATTAGTACCCACCACGGGAAACTATTGGGTTGAATAATAGGTTTTTCCAGGTAAAACTGTAAGGTTTTATAATAAATAGAGTTGGGTGTTTTCTGCCAGGTAGATAAATATTTATCGATGGATTGGAGTATTTGTTTATTTGCACCCTTAGCGGTAGCAAAATGTAAAATGGCAGGATTAAAAATTACCGGTGTTTTATTTAAACCGTACTCTTCGTAATGTGTATCGCCAAAAAAATGATTGCAAACCACCGCATCTGCCGAATCGTTTTGTACCAGTCTAAAAGCATGATGATAAGATGTTGCAGGTATTTTTGTATATGAATAGCTAAATCCGTTCATAAGCGACTGGAGTTCCTGTTCCTGTATAGAACTTTTTAAAACGGCTATCCGTTTTTCTCTTAAATCAGACAGTTTAATAATAGTAAATTCAGGGGCTGCATAAATTTGCGACCAGCTTTCGATTACCGGAACGGTATTGAAATCAAATAACCGGTTCCTGTTCATCGAAAAAGCTACATCCGGCATCAGGTCAATTTCGCCTTGTTTTAATAAGGTAAGGCCTTCATCCCAGCTGGTTTGAATATATTCTATCTGCCAACTTTCCGCTTTACTGATTTGGGTTAATAAATCAACAAAAATACCTGCAGGTTCCCCATTTTTGTCTGTATAGACTTTGGGTTTATTTTGGTATATTCCTACCTTAAGAGTATCAGCAGCGGGGAGTATTTTAACACCCAATGTTAAACCAATGAAGACAATAAACGAGATAATATGGATATGTTTTAGATGATTCATTGCAAAAGAATTAATTTTTGGTTGATTTCAACTGTTCTAACTCGTCGCGTAATTCTTTAATACGAAATTCACGTTCGATGGTTGCCTCCTGGAACCTTTCCAGCTCAGCTACTTGTTCGGTTAGTTCTTTCGTTTTATCCTGTATTTCTTTTTCCAGGTTAACTTTTAATTCACGCAGCTCATCTTCTGCCTTTTTGCGGTCTGTAATATCCAGAAAGGTTGAAAATACCTGGTAAGGTTTTGTTGCATCTTTTTTGAATTGTGGTTTGGAATTGACAATAATCCACACATAATCCTTTTTAGCAGGATTATAAATACCCTGGATAAAACTTTTCACC
>DATFIZ010000088.1:0-27728 GCA_035269575.1 Bacteroidales bacterium
GTAATAGTCAGCTGCTTTTTGCCTGGCTCGTGAATAGGTATCCAGATATTTCAGTTTTACATCCAGAATGGCAGCCTGTAGGGTGTCCAGCCTCGAATTACATCCAATGATGTCATGATGATATTTTACGGATTGCCCGTGATTGGCAATCATGCGGCACTTTTCTGCCAGCTCTTTATTCTGCACAAGCAGAGCTCCTCCATCGCCAAAAGCTCCCAGGTTTTTCGACGGGAAAAAGGAGGTGGTTCCAATATGCCCCATCGTTCCGGCAAAAAACTCTCTTCCGTCCGAAAAGGTATATTGGGCTCCAATTGCTTGTGCCGTATCTTCAACAACATACAGGTTGTGCTTTTGGGCAATCTCCATCAACGGCTCCATATCGGTACACTGACCGTAGATATGAACCGGGACAATGGCTTTGGTCTTGTGGGTTATTTTGCTTTCAAGCTGTGAAACATCTAAGGTAAAATAGTCCGGGTCAACATCCGCAAAAACAGGTTTTAGCTGTAATAAAGCAATAACTTCGGCAGTAGCTACATAGGTGTGTACCGGTACAATCACTTCATCGCCGGGTTGCAAATCCAGTGCCATCAAAGCAATTTGCAAAGCATCGGTACCGTTGGCGCAGGGTACCACATTGGTTCCGCCTAAATATTCCGACAGATGGATGGCAAATTCTTTTACTTTCGGGCCATTAATAAAAGCCGTGGTATCAATTACCTTTTGTATTTCACTGTCTATCTCGTGCTTAATTTTTTCGTACTGACCTTTCAGGTCTACCATGCGGATGTTCATCAGATTCAATATTTATTATCGTTGTTTTATTATTTTTTCTCCTTTTCTATTCAAATGTACAGAATATATCCTGTAATCTATAAACAAAAAAAGCTCCAATTAAAAATCAGAGCTTTTGAGGTCATGCAATGGTATTACTTCGCATAATTGATAGCCCGGGTTTCTCTAATAACTGTAATTTTGATTTGTCCGGGATAAGTCATCTCATTCTGTATCTTTTGTGATATCTCGTACGATAGTTTTTCAGCATCCAGATCATTCACTTTCTCGCTTCCAACAATCACACGTAATTCTCTTCCTGCCTGTATCGCATAGGTTTTCATTACGCCGGGATGCTGCAAAGCAAGCTCTTCTAAGTCTTTCAATCGTTTAATATATGATTCAACCACTTCGCGTCGGGCTCCCGGTCGTGCACCGGAAATAGCATCACAAACCTGTACAATAGGTGAGATAAGCGAGGTCATTTCTACCTCGTCGTGGTGAGCCCCAATGGCATTACATATCTCAGGTTTTTCTTTAAATCGTTCGGCAATTTTCATCCCCAATATAGCGTGTGGCAATTCCGGCTCATCGTCGGGTACTTTACCAATATCGTGCAACAATCCGGCACGTTTGGCTAATTTAGGGTTCAATCCTAACTCCGAAGCCATAATAGCCGAAAGGTTGGCTACCTCACGTGAGTGTTGCAGCAGGTTTTGTCCGTAAGATGAACGGTATTTCATTTTACCGATTAGCCTGATAATCTCGGGATGTAAGCCGTGAACACCCAGGTCAATCGCTGTTCTTTTTCCTACTTCAATAATTTCGTCTTCGATTTGCTTCTGCGTTTTTTGTACGATCTCTTCAATTCTTGCCGGATGAATCCTTCCGTCAGTAACCAGTTGGTGAAGTGCCAGCCGGGCAATCTCCCTGCGTACCGGATCAAAAGCCGAAAGAATAATCGCTTCGGGGGTATCGTCAACAATAATTTCAACCCCTGTAGCAGCTTCTAAAGCTCTGATATTTCTACCTTCACGACCAATGATTCGTCCTTTGATTTCATCGCTGTCGATATTAAAAACAGTAACCGAATTCTCAATAGCTGTTTCGGCAGCCACCCGTTGAACGGTTTGTACTACAATACGCTTGGCTTCTTTGTTAGCCGTCATTTTCGCTTCTTCCATAATCTCATTAATTTGAGACATGGCTTCGGTCTTGGATTCGGCCCTTAACGATTCGATAAGTTGCTCTTTGGCTTCTTCGGCCGACAGGCCTGAGATAGCTTCTAACTGTTCTACCTGCTGCTTATGTGTTCGATCCAGCTCTTCGCTTCGTTTTTCTACCAAATCAATTTGTACCTGTAGATTTTCGCGGATGGCATCCAGCTCCTTCTTACTACGCTGGTTTTCTTCCATCTTTTGCGATAACGCAACTTCTTTCTGCTTAAGCTTATTCTCGCCAGCTATAATCTTATTGTTCCTTTCGTTGATCTCTTTTTCATGTTCACTTTTTAAATGAAGGAACTTTTCCTTGGCTTGTAAAATTTTGTCTTTTCTTATTACCTCTGCCTCTGTTTCTGCCTCTTTAATAATTTTTGTGCTTTTATTTTTCAGTGCCTTATCCCAGATAAAATAAGAGATCATACCTCCAATAATAAAACCACTGCCGGCAGCAATAGTAGCAACAATAGGTAAAGATACTATTCCTAATATTGTTGTAATTGTCATATGTATTAATTTTTTAAAATTTATAAAAAACCCGCATTAACTTCTCTAATTCTTTTTAAAACCCCAGAATAAAATGGGTGGAGCTGCTATCTGATGTCGGCCTTCCCCTGTTCCCGAAGGAATTCCGAACAAGTCGGAATGGGGCCTGCCCTTGACCAAATAAGCTTGGCTCCAATCGTTTAAGTGTTGAGTTTTACAGACATTAAAGAAATAATGCGGGCTATATTATTTATATGTAAAGAACGCTTAGTATTCTCTTCTTAAAAATTCTTCTAATTGGTTATCTAATGCTTTCACTTCTTCTAAAACAGACGATGTATCCGCAGTATTATCGTTCTCTATGATTTGAATCACATATTGAAGAGATGCCATGGCTAAAAAATCCTGTACATCTTTATCTGAGTATCGCTGTTTATATTGCAATACTTTTTCATTAATCATTTTAGCCGCTTTCCTGATTTTCTCTTCATCCCTGCGATCTATTTTTAGTGGATAATATCTGTCAGCCACATTTACCCTTATGGATAATTTTTCGTCCATTATAATTAAATTATTCTATTTATTCAAAAGAGCAATACATTTATCAATCTCCCGCACAATCCTGTTAATCTTTATTTTAGCATCATGCTTGTCGCCTGTAGATGCCAAAATACTCTTTGCTAATTTTAACTTATGGTATTTGTTTTTTAAAAATTCTAATTCAGATTCTTTATCTTTTAATGCTTTTTTAAGTTCGTTTTTTTCTTTTAATAATGTTGCATTCTCGGTTTTTAACCGCTCATAAAGCTTGAAAACTTTATTAACCTTTTCTTTTAAATGATCTAATATTACACCTTGTTCAACCGTCATTTTTATTTTCAAATAAGCATTGCAAAAATAATACAGCTTAAACTATTTTAAAAATATTCATTCTTATAATTTAAAATAAAACAAATTAAATTATAGTTTTGTTGTGCTCAAAAACAAATATTTTATCTCTATAAAATTATACAAAATAATGCAATATAAAAAGGTAGCCCTGATTTTTTATTTTCTGGTTCTTTCTAATCTCGTTCATAGTCAGTTAGCGTATAAAAACATTCATTTTTGTTCGCCGGTTAATATCCCTGTTTTGTTATCCGGGAATTTTGGGGAATTACGGACTTCTCATTTTCATGCGGGTATTGATATCAAAACCAATGGGGTAGAAGGGAAAAAAGTATTTTCGATAGAGGAAGGTTTTATCTCCCGGATAAGAATCTCGGCCGGTAGTTATGGTAAAGCCCTTTATATCGAACATCCTAATGGTTATACTTCCGTTTATGCTCATCTAAGTAAGTTTAATCATAAACTGGAAAACCTGGTTAAAGAAATGCAATATCAAAACCAGTCATTTGAGGTTAACTATTTCCCGGAAAGAAATCAGCTGAAGGTGAAAAAAGGTGATTTAATAGGTCTTTCAGGTAATACCGGAAGTTCCACCGGCCCTCATCTGCATTTTGAAATCAGGGAAACAAATCGTCAGGTACCGGTTAATCCTTTGTATTTTGATTTTAATATTACCGATAAAATACCTCCGGTTTTTTATTCCCTTTCGATATATCCGCTGGGTGAATCAGCTGATGTAAACCATTCGGCTAAACCCGTGAATCTTGAGGTGGAAAAGATGAATGACCATTATGCCCTTAAAGATACCCAGGATATTGTTGTTTCCGGACCCGTAGGGTTTGGCGTGGAGATTAACGATTACCTTAATAACTCCCATAACCCCTGCGGAATTTATACCCTGACTTTATGGGTGGATTCTGTAAAGATTTATTCCCATACCATCGATAAAATTTCTTTTGCCGAAACAGGGTATATCAAAAGCCATATCGATTATGCCGAAAAGGTAAGATCTAAAAAATCGATTCAGAAAATGTTTATTCAGCCCAATAATCAGTTGTCTATCTATAACCATCTGGAAAATCGCGGAGTATTTCATGTTGACCAAAATAAAGAGTATAAAGTACGAATGGTTGCTTCCGATGTTTATGGAAATGAATCTAAACTGTCATTTACTATCAATGGACATGAAAACTTTCCTCTTCCGGATTTGAGAAATGCCAAAAGCGGACTGCTTATGCGATGGGATGAAGAAAATATTTTTGAAACCCAGGATGTGAAACTAAATATACCTCCCCGGGCGCTTTACGATACCATTTATTTCAAGTATCAATACGAAAAAAAACCTGAAAATGCATATGCAAAATTACATCATATACACCATAAGTATACGCCGTTACATAAGCATATGGAATTGTCCCTTAAGCCGGAAGACCTTCCTGAAGAGCTTTCGGAAAAAGCATTTATTGCTCAGGTAATAGAAAATGGAAACGGCAACAAAGAAGAAATAATTTTTTGTGGGGGCGAACCCGAAGGAGATTTCTTAACCACACAAATTCGTTCTTTTGGGAAATTTACGGTTCTCATAGATACGGTAGCCCCGGTGGTAGAACCTGTTGTCTATAACGGAACAACCATTCATCCCGATAACCAGCTTAAGTTTCTTATCAAAGATGACCTTTCGGGCATTCAGTCTTACAACGGGTATATTGATAATAACTGGGCACTATTTGAATATGATGCCAAAAATGATTTGTTATTTTATACCCTCGATAAAGAGCGGATTGATAAAAATAAAACTCATGAGCTGGAGTTATTTGTTATCGATAATAAAGGAAATGTAGCAACCTATTATACAACGTTTAACTGGTAATATTATGATAAAAAAGCAAATGATATATCCCCTGATTATCCTTATCCTTTCCGGAATGTTTTCTTGTAACCGTATCGCATTGGACCCCGATATAACGCGGAAGGATCTTTTCAGGCATATCGATTTTTTAGCCGGCGATTCGCTGAAAGGACGATACCCCGGAACATCCGAAGACAAAGCAGCCGCTGAATATATTGCTGAAATCCTGGAACAATCAGGGGCAGAGCTTCTTTACAATCATGGATTACAAGCTTTTGAAGTGGTGTCGGAGATCGAAGCAGGGGAAAATAATGTATTGCATTTTCAGCAAAAGGATTTTCATTTAAATGAAGATTTTACTCCTTTATCCTATAGTGCATCTGCAGAAATAGAATCAGAAGCCGTGTTTGTTGGGTATGGTCTAACCATTGAGGAGGAAGAATTCCGGTGGAATGATTATGATAAGGTAGATGTACAGGGGAAAATTGCTTTAATCTTACGGGGTGGACCCAATAGCCTTGACGAACGATATTCTTCCTACAGCGGGTTGCGCTCGAAAGCCATTGCTGCCAAAGACAGAGGAGCTGCAGGCGTAATATTTGTATCGGGACCTCAGTTTGATGAAGAAGATGAACTCCTTGATCTGAATAAACCCGAGGGTAAACTTTCTGTTCCGGTCATTCAAATCAAAAGAGGAGTAGCTGACCAACTGCTGGCGAAACAAAATCAAACCATCAAAGCATTGGAAGAGTCATTGAATGAGATGAAATTACCCCATTCATTTTATCTCAAACAAAAGGTTTTAATAACCACAGCGGTTCATACCCAAACCAAAAGAACCTTTAATGTTGCTGCTCAACTAAAACGCAGTAATCATAGCCGGTATATCGTTATTGGAGCCCATTATGATCATCTGGGTTTTGGCGGTCCCGGAACAGGTTCTAGAATGCCCGACACAACAGCTGTTCATAACGGCGCAGATGATAATGCTTCAGGAGTTGCTGCTATGTTGGAGATTGCACAAAAACTGGTATCCCAAAGGGACAGCCTGAATACCAATTTCCTCTTTGTGGCTTTTGGAGCCGAAGAAATGGGACTGTTAGGATCCAAGCATTTTGTGAACCATTTGCCTGTTGCCGACTCATTAATTACGGCAATGATTAATATTGATATGGTGGGACGATTAAAAGCAGATCGCAGCTTGCAGATTGGCGGTGTGGGTACATCTGCCGAAGCAGATTCTGTCATTAAATTTTTAAATAAAGAGTATCGTTTTACATTGGGATTATCCCGTGAAGGGTACGGTCCTTCCGACCATTCTTCATTTTATAGCCGAAATATTCCGGTATTCTTTTATTCTACCGGTGCGCATATCGATTATCACACACCCAACGATACAACAGGAGTCGTTAATTTTGAAGGATTAGTGGATGTATCCCGGTATATATACGACCTGGCTTATAATCTGTCGTTTAATAATGTACAGTTAACTTTCCGGGAGGCAGGGCCTAAAGTTCCCAATGGCGATTATAACAGACGAAAATTGAAAGTAACGTTAGGGATTATGCCCGACTTTTCAGGAGTAGAAAAACGTGGATTAAGAGCCGACATGGTCATTAAGGATAAACCGGCCTATAAAGCAGGGATAGAGTCGGGAGATATTATTGTAGCCATGGATGGTATGCCTGTAGGCGATATTTATGAATACATGGAGCGACTCAATAAATTTAAACCCGGACAAATTATTACGGTTGAAGTGATTCGCGGGGAAGAGCGAAAAGTTTTTATTGTACAACTTTAATGTTTCTAACATGAAAAAAACATTTTTTTGGATACTGGCTATAGTGATTACCTTATCGTCCGCATATTACCAACGCAAAACAGGACCCACCAAACCGAAAGAAGCCGAAGTGGAGTTCAATGATCGAACATTGAATTTCCGGTTACCGCGAAGTCATGTTTCTACCAAAGACTGTATGATTCAAATTCCGGTTACTGATTCTTTAATCAATGGGGAAATCGTATTTAAAAGGTATCCAACCAACGATGAATGGCGTAGCATCGAATTAAACAATGCGGATAAAAATTTAACGGGATATTTGCCTAAACAGCCACCTGCCGGCAAATTGGAGTATTTTATTCGCTTATGGAAAAATGAATCTCCCGATAATATTAAAAAGACCCCGAAAGTTATTATCCGGTTTAAAGGCGAAGTGCCTGACTGGGCTTTGATTCCTCACGTACTATTTATGTTTATAGCCATGTTACTCTCCAATTTAACAGGATTATTTGCTTTGGGAAAAATGAAGCAACAGGTATTTTATGGTAGACTGACGTTAGCTTTATTAATTGCCGGTGGATTGATTTTTGGACCTGTCGTTCAGTATTATGCTTTTGGTCAGGCCTGGACAGGAATTCCTTTGGGATGGGATTTAACCGATAATAAAACACTAATTGCCGTTCTGTTTTGGATAGCTGCGGTGTTAGCAAACAGGAAAAAAATAAATTATAAATATACATTGGTTGCATCCATTGTCCTTTTGCTCATTTATATTATTCCGCACAGCCTTTTTGGTTCGGAGTTGGATTATGAAAAAGGAGAGGTTGTTACCGGGATGATTCACCTTATATCATCTAAAATTTTTTAAACCGTAACTTTTCATTTGAAGAGACAAATTTTCTCAATTAATAGTATAAACTGATTAAATTTTTAAATACCTGATTTTATTCCTTGATAAAATTTTGTATTTTTAAAAAGAAATTATTTTAAGCATACTTTTTTACTTAAAATAAGCTATTAATCATTACCTAACCTTAAAATAAAATGTTATGAGTAATCAAGGATTTAGTTTTAAAAAATTTATTGAAGATTCAAAGAAAACGCTTGTATCTCCAAAAGAGTACTTTTCTACCATGGAAACCACTGGTGGAATAGGTGAACCTGTAGTAAAAGCATTAATCTATGGAGCTATTGCCGGTATTTTTGCTTTAATCTGGAGTTTGCTTAATTTAACAGCTTCTTCCGGTTGGTTTGGTGGGGGCGTTGGATTTATCGCCCTGATATGGTCTATAATTGCTGCGGTTATTGGTGTCTTTATTGGAGGTTTAATTGTATTAATCATCTCTTCTATTGCCAAAGGCAATACAGAATTTGAACCCAGCATGCGTGTTGCTGCTTCTTTGATGGTAATCATGCCGATAGGTGCCTTTTTTGGCTTCCTGGGAGGAGTTGTTATCCTTAGTAAAGTTATTAGTTTAGCCATAAACCTGTATGCGTTATATCTATTATATATAGGTATTACTGTTGCACTTAAAGGAAACGACCAGCCTGCAAAAATTGTGTCCTATGTTTTAGGAGGATTGTTAATTCTTTTCTTTATTATTGGAATGGCTACCCGTGGTTCGGTAAACAGAATATCTAAAAGCTATGAGAAAGAAGCCAGTAAGGTGATTAAAGAGTATGAAAAAGCTGCCAAAGAGGCTGCTAAAGAACTCGAAGAAGCATCAAAGGAATTGGAAGATGAATAAATAAGAAAGAAAAATAACGGAATAAAAAAAGCAGGATATCTTATCCTGCTTTATTTTTTTGCAAAAAATCAGCTTACTCTTCAATAACTTCTTCAGCTTCTTCTTTTACTTCTTCAACAACTTCTTTCGTAGTGTCAGCTGCTTCTTCAGCAACTTCTTCAACTTCTTCTTTTGCTTCTTCTAATTGTTCAGTTGCTTCTTCAACTTTTTCTTCCGCTTTTTCTTTTGAACCACCGCAAGAATATAGGGCAGTAAAACTAATTAATGCAAAGGCTACCAGTAATAATTGTAATTTTTTCATTGTGTAATTTGATTTAATTATAGATTAGGATTCTCAACAAAAATATAAAAAATATTATAATATCAATATTTTCAGAGGATTAAATTTTATTTTTTTTTTGTTTTTCTAATAGTTCAGGGTGGTTTTTATGCCAATTTTAAACCACCTTCCCGGCATCGGGATATTAGAAATATCATCATATGGGTGGTTAAAAAGATTGCTTATTTCAACATAAATGTCACTCCATTTAAGCTTATAGTTTAACCTGGTATCAAATAACCACACAGGAGTATATTCTTTTTCCCTGGTATAAGCACGAACGGTTTGATCATAATAAGGAAAACGACCCGCTCTGTCCTGAAACCTCGCGCTCCAGCTTAATGTTAAACTTTGTAGGATTTGATGTGCTGATTGTATGATTAAATGATGCTTTAAATAATTTAATGAATAGTTGGTTTTGTAATTGTCCGAATGAACTTTTTGATATAAGTAGGTATATTTTATATCCACATATTTAATGATTTTATTTCTTTTGTTCTGATGAAAGAGTATTCGTTGATTGGTAGATAAACCAAGCGTTGAACCTTCGGTTAAATTTTGAGTTTCCCATTTGTCAGATAGATTGGATCCTAACGGTTTAACCCATGCAATCAGATCTTTTGCATCGCGATAAAAAAATTGATAATCGGATATAATGTACGGGTGAGAATATTTTAATCCGGTTTCATAACTCCAGGCTTCTTCCGGTTTTAAATATGGATTTCCGGTGTTATTTGGACCGGAATAAAATAAATCCGTAAAAGTGGGTAAGCGTAATGATTTATTGATCGAGGCATACCATCTCAGCTGTTTGGTTAAAGCGAAACTTATATCCATGCCCGGGTATAAATTAAAAGCGGAACGGTTTCCGGTAACCCAACTGGCCAGTAAACCTGCATTAACAGAAAAATTGGAAAACGAGAAGGAGTGCTCGATGGCATAGTTTGACAGGGTGCGACTGTATTTTTTAGTGTAAAAACCTTCCTCTTCACCAATAGCATTTAGGGTATCATTCATAGGCTCACCCAAAACATTGCTTACTATATTTTCTGACCTGATTTCTGTACTGAATGATGATATTCCCAGTTTAGTACTTATCCGTGCATCTATTTTTGCTCCATACACATCGGTTAAATGATAATTATGTCCGGTATACCAGCTGGCAGGTTCATCCCTGAATAATTCAAACCGGTCCTGGTGACGCCGAAAATAAATTACAGGATTTATTTTTAGCTTATTCCCTGTTTCAAAGCCTAAACTGGCAAAGGTTGTTTTAACTTGTTCAAATTGATTGGGATATTCGGGGGTATAAAAACTGTTTGCCCCAAATTGCTTGTTGGTATAGCCCGTTTGAAAATGCATTTTACCATAGTCAGCCTCATGATTTAATTGGTAAAAAAGATTATACTGGTTAAAATCGGTGTTCCGGGTATAGCCATTACTCATCGATTGAGAGACAGATACAAACTGACGGGTGTTTTTTATCCGGTAAGCACTGGAGAGGTTTGAATGAAATAAACCAAAATCGCCAACAGTAATATTGGCTTTGGTATAGTTTTGTTTCGACTCGTTTGTGATAAAGTTGATGGCTCCGCTAAAGGCATTTGCTCCAAAAACTCGCGACCCGGAACCTTCTAAAACCTCAATTCGTTCTACAGCATGAAGGTCGATAGGGAGGTTTAAGCTGTGATGACCGGTTTGTGGGTCAGAAATATTTACCCCATTCAGAAGAATTAAATTTTGATCAAAAGAACCCCCACGAATGCTAATGTCAGCCTGAATCCCAAAAGCTCCACGTTGCCTGATATCGATACCTGAGAAAATCTCCAGCACATCGTTGATGCGGGATACAGGCATTATGGCAATTTCCTCATTATCAACAGTGGTAACGATCCTCGACAGCCGGGAGTAAACTACCGGTGATTTTTGTGCACTTACAATGACTTCGTCTAAATCATGATTCCTGATATTCGATGTGTCGGTCTGACTCAGTACCGGTATCGGTAATAGTACTATACTGTAGGCCAGGTTAAGCGTGGTAATTTTGATGATTTTATGTAAACTGGCAAAAACCGAATAACCTTTTCGTTTCCATTGGTTAAAAATGAACGGTTTTTTATCTGCGCTTTTATTCGATAATATATTCATAAATGGATAATTGAAAAATAAAAGCACAAAAATAAATAAATTGTACCCCTTTATGACTTAAACAATGATATATTGTCTGATATTTTTTATGAGCCCAAATGCATCACATTCTTTTTTTAATACGTCAGTTTAAATAAAGAAGTTAAAAATGTTCTTTACAAAAAAATTAATAAATTGTGGTGATTATGCAGCGCAAAATAATTTTTAACGTCTTTTAATCGGAATATGAATAAACAGGAAAATATATACAGGAATATCCATCAGGATATTGTTGACCGATGTAAATCGGGAGAGCAGAAAGCTCAGTTTCAACTGTATAAATTATATTACAAAGCAATGTATAATACCTGCTTACGCATTGTGAACGATAGTTTTGAAGCTGAAGATATTATGCAGGAAGCGTTCTTAAAAGCATTTGATAAAATTCACTCCTACAAAGGAGAGGTAAGCTTTGGCGCATGGCTTAAAAGGATTGTGATTAATCATTCGCTCGACGAGTTGAGAAAAAAAAAATTCGAGATGGAATCCATAGAGGATTCGTTTTATGAGATCAAAGAAGAAGATAAAATGATTAACGAGGAGGAGATAAACATTAAAGCAGAAGAGATTCGAAATGAGATTAATCATTTGCCTGAGGGATACCGTATCGTTTTGTCGCTGTATTTAATCGAAGGGTATGATCATGATGAAATAAGCGAGATATTAAATATTAACAGCTCAACATCACGATCACAATGTGCCAGGGCTAAACAAAAATTATTGAAGAATTTACAGGAAAAAGCAAAACCAACTAAATATGAATGATCTGGAAAAAATAATCAATGAAAATCGTTCGGTTTTCGATTCGTCTGAACCCGATGAAGGGCATTTTGAACGATTCGAACAAAAACTGAATCAACGGCACAAAGGCAAGAGCAAAACCTTTACGTTAGGCTATATGCTTAAAGCTGCCGTTGTTGCATTGCTGGTAGTACTCTCCGGACTTTGGGTTTATGATAAAACATTTTCACCCCCTGCAATAAAAGACGGAATTGCATTACGAGAGATCTCTCCTGAATATAACGAAGTGGAAATGTATTATACCCGGCTGGTTAATCAGAAATATAATGAAATCAATGAATTCTCGTTTATCGACACGGCTCAAAAAGAAATGTTAATGCACGAACTGAACGAAATGGATTCTATTTATGAAAATCTGAAAAAAGACCTGAGACTAAACCCAAACGACGATAGAGTTATCAATGCCATGATACAGCATTACCAACTAAAAGTTGAAGTAATGAATCAAATATTAGGACAATTACAACAAGTTAAAAGTATCGAACAAGAAAAACAAAATAACTATGAAAGCACTAAAATTTAAATCCATCGTATTAATATTTTTTATCCAAATATTAGTTGTTTCAGCCGCTTTTTCGGCAGCTGACGAATTCTCCAAAAATCTGCATAAAGAATTTGATGCCGATCAAAATACACTGTTCGTTATCGAAAATAAATTTGGCGATGTAAATATTAATAACTGGGATAAAAACCAAGTGGTTATTGATGTTACCATTACGGTTGATCACCGGGACGAAAAAAAAGCCAAAGAGCTTATCGAATACATTCAGGTTGATCTAACGCAAGAGGAAAATACGATAAAAGCCATTACAACTATTGACAAAGAGTTTAGTAAATGGAATTTCACTTTTAGCGATAATGAAAAAGAGTTTAGTATAGATTATGATATCAAAATTCCAAAATACATCAAACTTGACTTAAAAAATAAGTATGGAAATGTATTTATAAACGAAATAGAAGGACATGCTAAAATTGAGGTTAAATACGGTAATTTAAAAATTAATAAAATTTCCAGAAAAAATATAAAGCCATTAAGTGAGGTATTTTTGTCTTACTCCACAGGAACAAGTATAATTAACGAATGTAACTGGTTAAATTTAACACTTAAGTATTCTACATTAGAAATTGAAAAATGTAAGGCTTTAATTGCCGTAACAAAATATTCTACACTAAATGTTGATAATGCAAGTTCAATTGTTTGTGAATCAAAATATGATACTTATAATATCGGAACCATATCCAATTTTGTAGGAACAACAGCCTATACCGAAATGAAATTTAAAGAAGTTTCTAAGCTGCTGGAAGTAGATAACAGGTATGGAGGAATAACCGTAGATTCTATTCCTGAAGGGTTTAAAAAAATTGATATTGATAATGAATATGGAGGAATAAAATTAAAAATAGATGCAAATGCTTCATACCAGATTAAAGGATATGCAAAATATGCCGATATTGATTATCCCGGAACCCGGAAAGTAACTCATATCAAAGAAGGCAACTCGCTATCTGTTAAAGGGAGCGTAGGTGAAGAAGAGAATCCGGTGTCAGATGTGAATATCCAAACGAAATATGGTAATGTTAGATTAAGATAATTACAGGTTTGTTTTAAATTTAAGAAAAGCTGGTATATCGAAAAATACCAGCTTTTTGCTTTCAGGTTATTGCATTAATTGCGATAAATTTCCCATTAGATTATCAATGGTGCCAATTTCGGTGTATGTAGCACCAACACTACGCCCAAAATTACCGGCAACAATCACAATAAGATCATCATTGTTTAACGTATTTTCATTTAAAAGAGTAGTTAATGCTTCGAGCAAAAATTCGTGTGAAGTATCTTTCTGACTCATAAAACTGGCAATCACTCCATAGCTTAGTGCCATTTCGCGCATGGTACGTTTCGAATAGCACTGGGCGAAGATAGGCTTTGCACCGCGGTAAGCCGCCAGACTTCGTAGGGTACGTCCCGACATGGAATCGGCAATAATCGCTTTAGCATCCAGGTTAACCGATGCCTGAACTGCCGTTTTTATTAAAAATGCTGCCACCTGATTGTTAATTACAACAATCGGAATATCATTGATTAAATCTTTTGATTTTTCAACTTCTGTCGCAATACGAGCCATCGTACTTACTGATTCAACGGGATAATTGCCACTGGCTGTTTCTCCACTAAGCATTATGGCATCGGCATTATTGTAAACAGCACTGGCTACATCATTTACCTCGGCACGGGTAGGGCGCGGACTGGTTATCATGGAGTGTAGCATTTGAGTGGCTACAATTACCGGCTTGCGGCGCTCAATGCATTTATTGATTAATTCGCGTTGAATACCCGGAATTTTTTCATAGGGTATTTCTACCGCCAGATCACCGCGTGCAACCATTATGCCGTAGGTATGATCCAAAATTTCATCGATATTGTCAACCCCTTGTTGGTTTTCTATTTTGGAAATAATTTTAATCTGGCTGTCGTGCTGGTCTAAAATTTTCTGAATTTCCAAAATATCTTCTTTGCTACGAACAAATGAGTGCGCAATAAAATCGATGTCCTGATCAATGGCTAACAGGATAAATTCTTTATCCCGCTGGCTTAAACAGGGCAGGTTGAAATTTACATTCGGTACATTTACACTTTTGCGTCCTTTCACTACGCCATCGTTAAGAGCTTTACATAACAGCGAATCCCCCTGTTTTTTTATAACTTCCAGCTCAACATATCCATCATCAATTAAAATTTTGGTATTATCGGGCACCTCATTTACAAAACCCGAATAGGATACATAAATACAATCATCGGTAGATTCTTTGTTTGGATCTCCCTTCATGAGAATTTCCTGTCCTGTTACAAGCTCAATAACCCGGTTAGTCCTTGCCGTTCTTACTTCAGGACCTTTGGTATCGATGAGTAAGGCTATTTTATCCGATACCGAACGTACATCATGCATAACTTTTAATGCATCTTCAGGCCTCTGGTGGGCAGTGTTCATCCGAACAACATCCATTCCATTGTTATAAAGTTTCTTGATAAAATCAGGGGTGCATGTTTTATCCGAAATGGTAGCTACTATTTTTGTTTTTTTAATCATCTGTTGATATTCTTTGTTAATCCTACCGAAGTTAACACTTTTGTCTTCGGCTTTTAGTCTGTGGCAGACAAGTCATACCATTCGGCAGGCAGGCCATACCATTCGGCAGGCAGGGTTTATAAGTTAGCAAAATGGTATATTAATTAATAAACTATATACTGCTCCCTGCAACTGCCTCCTGCTGCTTACTTTTTAAACACTCTCAAACTTTCAATGGCCAGCCGGTAACTATCCAGTCCAAAACCCGAAATGGTACCCATGCATTTTGATGCAAGAAGGGTGCTTTTCCGAAATTCCTCGCGTGCAAAAATGTTGGAGATATGCACTTCAATAACCGGTGTATTTACGGATGCTATGGCATCGGCAATTGCAATGGATGTATGCGTATAACCGCCGGCATTTAATATAATTCCGTCAAAACTAAATCCTGTCTCATGTATTTTATCAATGATTTCTCCTTCAATATTCGACTGGAAATATTCAATGGTGTAATCTTGAAAATGATCATTTAATAATTTTAAATATTTTTCAAAAGTCACATCACCGTAAACTTCTTTTTCTCTTTTACCCAGTAAATTTAAATTCGGGCCATTGATAATCTGGATTTTCATAGTTGTATGGTTAACTTCTTATGCAAATTTAATGAATATCATTAACTTTGAAACAACTTTCATTTAATTAAAATGTTAAATCAATTCCTTTTTAATACATTCGGTGATTAAAGTTAATATAAATAGCCCATTAATCGTTATATTTAAAAATTAATAAAGATCTGAATAGCTCAATGAACTGGGAATCGACTATCATACAATTCAGGAATTTTCTTTCGCTTGAAAAAGGACTTTCTCAAAATACCATTACCTCTTATGAAAGGGATATAAACAAACTGGTTCAATTTTTAGATATTCAACAATTGGCTGTGCCTCCCCACATGATAACGTTGAAGCATTTGAAAGATTTTATCAGCTGGATCAATGAAACAGGTCTCCATGCCCGTTCGCAGGCACGAATCATTTCCGGGCTGAAAGCTTTTTATAACTATTTACTGATTGAAGATAGCATAGAAAAAGATCCTACGGCATTATTACAATCACCCAACATCGGGCGTAAATTACCCGAAGTATTATCGATTGATGAAATTGACCGTATTTTAGGTGCTATTGATTTGAGTAAGCCCGAAGGACAAAGGAATAAAGCCATTATTGAAACATTGTATAGTTGTGGACTCCGGGTTTCGGAGTTAATAAACCTGCGAATTACCAATCTTTATTTTAAAGATGGATTTATAAAAGTAACCGGGAAAGGGAATAAAGAACGATTAGTGCCCATTGGAGAAAAAGCCATCAAAGAGATTCGATATTATTTTCAGGACAGAAACCTGCTTTCAAACATCGATAAATCGGGTGAAAATATTGTTTTTTTGAATCGGAGAGGAAAGCCCTTGTCGCGTGTAATGATATTTACCATTATAAAAAACCTGGCCAAAACAGCCGGAATAAAGAAAAATATCAGTCCGCATACATTCCGCCATTCATTTGCAACCCACTTAATTGATGGCGGAGCAGACTTGCGTGCCGTGCAGGAAATGTTGGGACACGAATCGATTATCACTACCGAAATTTATACACACCTCGACCGCGAATATTTGCGCGATGCCATTATACGGTTCCACCCGAGAGCTTAGTATGACCTTAAATTATTTATTTGCCCGGATGTTTAAATATTGATCTTTTTGTTCCTGCTTAGCAGGAAATAGTTTACTAAAAATCACAATGGCGATTAACGCAAAAACAAAACCCGGGAGAATTTCATAGATATCAAAAAGTCCGCCTTCTAATTGTTTCCAGATTAATACGGTAGCTGCTCCGGTAATCATTCCTGCTAAAGCGCCACCACCCGAAATATTTTTATTGTATAACGACAGAATAATTATCGGCCCAAAAGCTGCTCCAAAGCCTGCCCAGGCATAAGCAACCAACGATAAAACCGTTGAATCCTGATCCATGGAAATATAAAATGCAATTAAAGCAATAGCAATTACTGTTCCCCTGCCTATCCATACCAGTTCTTTATCGCTGGCATTTTGTTTAATCACTTTTTCATATATATCGCGTGTTAAACACGATGAAGATACCAGTAATTGCGAGTCAATAGTACTCATAATTGCTGCCAGTATAGCGGCTAATACAAAACCGGCAATCCATGGATTGAGCAAGAGTTCAGAAAGCAGAATAAATATTTTTTCGCTGTCCATTAGGCTAACATCATGAGCGGCAACATAGGCAATGCCAAAAAAACCAACCATCAATGAACCAACAATAGAAATAATCATCCAGCTCATACCTACATATTTGGCATTTTTAACATTCTCCACCCTGTTAATCGACATAAACCGAACCAGGATATGCGGTTGCCCGAAATATCCTAACCCCCATGCTAGTAAAGAAACGATGCCGATGAAAGTTGTTCCGGTCCAGATATTCATATAAGCGGGATTAATTTCTTTTATAACCCTTAACGTTTCGGAAAGGCCCCCGATATCTTTAATCGCAATGACAGGAACAACAATTAATGCCAGCATCATGAGGGTTCCCTGGAAAAAGTCGGTCCACGATACGGCATTGTAACCTCCAAGAAAAGTATAAGAAACAATGATTATCGTTCCAACAATCAATGCGGTTTGATAGTCCAGGTTAAACGTAGCTTCAAAAAGCTTGGCTCCTCCAACAAGACCTGATGATGCATATAGTGTATAAAAAATAAGGATTACGACCGAAGATCCTATCCGTAAATTTCTGCTGTTAAAGCGGTTGGCGATAAACCCCGGAATGGTAATGGAATCGTCAAGCTTTTCAGTGAAGTTACGCAATGGACGGGCAATATAGTGCCAGTTTAAAAACGCACCAATGGTTAACCCAATGGCAATCCAGCTGCCGCTAATACCTGTAGTGTACATTAAACCCGGAAGTCCCAGTAATAACCACCCGCTCATGTCCGACGCTCCGGCTGAAAGCGCAGCAACCACAGGATTTAACCCTCTGCCGCCCAGGACATAGTCGGAAATATTTTGGGTACGGTAATAGAAATAAAAACCAATGGCAAGCATCCCGACAATATAAATCGAAAAGGATATGATTATAGCAGTATTCATCATAAGAATAAGAATTAAATGGAACATTTAATGTATTGAAAATAAAAATAAAAAGAACAAATTA
This sequence comes from Bacteroidales bacterium, assembly GCA_035269575.1. Lineage (GTDB taxonomy): Bacteria > Bacteroidota > Bacteroidia > Bacteroidales > UBA12077 > UBA12077. Next base: position 18,357 of record DATFIZ010000088.1, read on the forward strand.
CAAAAAACCTTTCGATAATGTACTAAACCGAACTGGAATTATTTATTTTAAATTTTTGTGTTTTTTTGTAGGTTAAAGACCTCCATAGCCATTCAAACGGACCGTAATAAAATCGGTTAAGCCAAAACCGACTAAAGAAAATTTGTAAAATGAAAATTGCGAAGGTTAAAATAACTCCCTGCCAGATATTCATTTGACCATATAAACCGGCTCCATAGCTATAAAACAGGGTGGTACAAATAACGGATTGCAAAAGATAGTTTGTAAGTGCCATTCGTCCTACCGGAGCAAGCATTTTGGCACACCACTTAAAAAACCCTTTCTCCAGTACCATTGCAAATGCAGCAATATAGAAGAGTGTCATGGCCGGAACACCAAAACCAAATCCTGTATAGGCAATTAGGGTAGTAGGGTTCATATCCATCTGACTCGAATGTTCCATTCCCCAGGTATAAACTGTATTGCCAATAATTCCAAGCAGCAATCCATACCAAAACATTTTTCGAAATACCGATTTATTTTCTTTGATGTTGAACAACCATCCTTTTTTGGCAATATAAAACCCCACTAAGAACATGGCAAATACGTTAGGATAAAAGAAAAATATTCCATTTAACGAGAATCTCCATTCGGTTAATCGCATGGTGAAAATTTCTGAAAATGAGCCATTAGCATAAATCTCCAGTGCCTGGTCTATTATATTTTTTATGTTTTGCTCCTGTTGGGCAAACGAAGCTTCGATTTGTTTGGCTCCCTCAGGGTGCATTTTACCTAAAGAAATCATTAATACAGCAAAACCGGTAATAATTATTGGAATTAAAATCATCGTTATTATCCACTTTTTTAGTCCCCGGGTCGATTTCTTTTTAAACAATATTAAGATGAAACCGAATAAAGCATAGAAGAATAAAATATCTCCTGCCCATAATAAGGTAATGTGAAGTATTCCAAATAAGAACAGATAAGCTAATCTTCTTCTGAAGGTTGGAAGAATACTTTTGCCTGACTCGTTTTGCTTTTGCAGAAAAAGATAAAAACCAATGCCAAAGAGGATAGAGAAGAGCGAGTAAAATTTTCCTTCGAAAAAAAAGCGGATAAACAGATCCGCGACTTGATTAGGATATGATTGCCAGAGGGAAAAATTGCCTATTCGAGCCATAAATGGCGAATTAAACATAGGCATATTTACCATTAAAATACCTAAGATAGCAAAGCCTCTTAAAATATCGAGAATTTGTATTCTTTCTTTGGTCGCAACGGGTTTTATTGCAGAAGATGACATAAGTTAAAAAAATTAGAGGTTATTAATTTAAAACCAAATATAGTAATTTTAGAATATATAACTTACCTATCCAGGGAGTAAATAATTATTGTTTAAAGCCAAATGAACGATATTTTTAAAGGAAATTACCAAAATAAACTTTTCTGCTGGATAGCCCCCTCATGTTCAAGCAGCCATTGCTTTTTTAATAATCCGCCGGCATAACCGGTAAGGCCGCCATCATTGCCAATAACCCGGTGACATGGGATTAGGATTGGTAATGGATTTTTCCCGTTAGCAGAGGCTATGGCCCGGATGGCTTTTTCATCACCAAATTCACGGGCAAGGTCTAAGTAAGAAATTGTTTTTCCGTAGGGGATTTTTAATAATAAGTTCCAGATTTTAGCTTGAAATTCTGTTCCCGAAGGATTAATTCCAATGGTAAATGTTTTTCGCTCTCCATTAAAATATTCGTCCAGTTGGTTTATGCATTGCCGGATTTGTACCGGAATCATTTTCATCTTGTAATATACCTCACTAAATTCAATCCTGAGGATATCTCTTTCGTTAGAGACAATGCGTAAATAACCAATAGGTGATTTGTAAAAGGCTTCAAACATGAGTTTTTTTTTTAACAAAAATAAAAGCCACAGAACAAATCTATGGCTTTTTTACAAAAAAATAAATGAGTAATTTTTTAATTAGTAAGTTCCTGTTGAATGATTTGTTTTAATTGCGCAAAATCCTCTTCATTAAATCCGGTGGATTCGTATATAATTTCACCTTTTCTGTTCAGCACTACATTTCGTGGGATGTATTTTTCTGCAAATAAGGCATAAATTTTTCTTTCCGGATCAGGAATGAAATGTAAGGTGTATTCATTCTTTTCTTTGAAGGCCACTATTTCTTCGGCATTATGTTCTCTGCCAAACACTAGCAATTCAAAGTTTTCGTTGTTTTTGTATTTCTCCTGAATTTCACTTTCAATATACGGAAGTTCTTTGATGCATATTGGGCACCAGGTAGCAAAAAAATTTATAAAAACCACCTTTCCCTGATGTTCTTTGATATTTACAGTATCCTTCTGTAAAGTTACATACTCAAATTCAGGGACCATTTGTCCTGTTTCAATTAATGTAGATTTTTTTACATCCTTTTCTTGCTCTTGCTGAGCTTTTTTTTCTTTATAATTACAAGAAGTAGCAGTTAACAAAACTGCTGAGGCTAAAATGATGAATTTATTCATAGTCTATAAAATTTAAAAATTTGGGATATAAATATATACATATATTTTATTCTGATTTAAAAAAACATAAAAAAATGGCTGCTAACCATCACCATCGGATTTGCAATCCGTGGCTGAATCAGCAGCCATTGCATTATTAACAATTTTATATTTATATTATTGTGTAAATAATCCCTGGAACTTCTCCTGTAATTCAGGGCTGTTTTGAATAGCAAATGCTATTTCCTGGTATCTTTGGATGCTTAAACCTTCGTCCTGAATTTTTTTCTGCATTGATTGTTGTGTTTTTTGTTGTATAACAGCAATCTGTTTATTCACATTTTCATATTGTTGTTTCTCTTCTTCCGTAGGGTTTGCCTCTTGATTTGGGTCTTCTTCACTCTGAAGCATTTCATTAAATCGTTGTACGCTTAAACCCTCATCTTGTACAGCTTTAACCATATCCTGTTGTGCTTTTTGATCAAGAGCCTGTACCTGTTGAAAAGCGGATGCAAAGGTTTTTAATTCTTTGTCTGAAACTTCTGTAACCTCAGGATTTTGAGGTGCTTGAGCAAATACAAATGTACTGCTTACGAAAAGGATTAAAAATAAACTGGTTAACTTTTTAATTTTGAACATAATAATTTGGTTTTTGATTTATATAAAAATTTAAAATTTATACACTGTTATTAATTTTATCATTCTGTAAATAAACAACGTGTAAGGATAAAAATATTGATTAGAAATTATAATATTTTAATTAATGCATTAATATTTAATAAGTTAAATATCGGGCAAACATAGGGAGAATAATTTTTTTGATCAAACATTTAATGAGAATAATATGTTAAAAAATGTTATAATAAAATGAAGTTCAGAAATAAATAATGCTGCAGCTTGCATTTGTTCCATTATAGAAAACAAATCATTTTATCGCTTTTTTGAAGTCAGAATATCCATTCCTTTTTATACTTTTGCAGCTTCAAAGTTTTTATTGTTTCGATTTTAAGTAAATAGTTATGGGATTTAAGGAAGAAATAAGGCGAAGACGAACGTTTGGTATTGTAAGTCACCCTGATGCAGGAAAGACAACATTAACAGAGAAACTATTGCTTTTTGGAGGAGCCATTCATGTGGCTGGAGCGGTTAAAAATAATAAAATCAAAAAAACGGCTACCTCCGATTTTATGGAGATTGAGCGGCAACGGGGAATTTCTGTGGCTACTTCGGTTATGGGATTCGAATACCGGGGTAAAAAAATAAATATTCTGGATACGCCCGGTCACCAGGATTTTGCCGAAGATACTTTTCGTACATTAACCGCTGTTGATAGTGTTATTATTGTTATCGACTCGGCCAAAGGAGTGGAGCCGCAGACCCGCAAATTAATGGAAGTGTGCCGTATGCGAAAAACTCCTGTAATGGTCTTTATCAATAAGTTAGACCGCAGTGGGAAAGATCCTTTTGGATTACTCGATGAAATTGAAAATGAACTAAAAATACATGTTCGCCCGTTAAGCTGGCCCATTAGTGATGGCCCAACTTTTAAAGGGGTTTATAATATATATGGTGAAAAACTTAATTTATTTAGTGGCGAATCGAAACAAACGGTAGAAGAAGCGATTGAATTTAAAGACATCCATCATCCTGATCTTGAGAGTTTTATTGGGGATGACTATGCAAAAACCTTACGCGACGAGTTGGATTTAATTTCGGGCGTATATCCTGCGTTTGAGATTAAGGATTATTTATCTGCCGATTTGGCTCCGGTATTTTTCGGCAGTGCATTAAATAATTTTGGCGTAAAAGAACTGCTGGATTGCTTTGTTGATATTGCCCCCTATCCATTACCTGTAAAAGCCGAGGAGCGTGAAGTAGATCCTTTTGAAAATAAGTTTTCGGGGTTTGTTTTTAAAATTCACGCCAATATGGATCCCAATCATCGCGACAGGTTAGCGTTTGTAAAGATATGTTCCGGGGTTTTCCGGCGAAATACTAATTATTTGCATGTAAAAGCAGGCAAAAAGGTGAAATTCCCTTCTCCAACCGCTTTTATGGCCGAGAAAAAATCGATCATCGACGAAGCCTATCCCGGAGATATTGTAGGGATTCATGACACCGGAAATTTTAAAATCGGGGATACCCTGACCGAAGGAGAAAAAATACATTTTAAAGGACTGCCAAGCTTTTCTCCGGAAATGTTTCGTTACGTGGAAAATGCCGAGCCGCTGAAATATAAACAATTGGCAAAGGGCCTCGACCAGTTAATGGACGAAGGAGTTGCCCAGCTCTTTACCAATAAATTTAATGGCCGTAAAATTATTGGAACCGTAGGTCAGCTGCAGTTTGATGTTATTCAGTTCAGGCTTGAACATGAATATGGAGCCAAATGCAAATACGAACCGATACAAATGCATAAGGCCTGTTGGATTGAAAGTAATGATAAAGAACAACTGGAAGACTTTCGAAGAAGAAAATACAATGCTTTAGCTATTGATAAATATGGAAGAGAAGTATTTATGGCTGAATCGCCCTATGCATTGCAAATGGCTCAGGAAAAGTTCGATAAAATAAAATTTCATTTTACTTCAGAATTTTAATTTTTTCTTTTAAACCTTTTTAAGACTCCTAAGTCTTTTAATCACGGGAATCTTAAAAAAGAAAAAAAGAGTGAGAAAGAAGATTATTTTAGGGATATCTATGTTGTTGGGGATAAGCACGGTAGCATATTCGTTAAACAACAATAAGCAAACTATTGAGATTAAGAAAGTTAAACAAGGTCCAAAAATTGATGGAATTCTTGATGAGGATATTTGGTTGAATGCTCCAGTAGCGAATGATTTTATTGAGTACGAACCGTATAACGGACGTACACCATCATTACCAACAGAAGTTAAAATAGTGTACGATAACCATGCTATCTATTTTGGAGCAATAATGCATGATAACCATCCGGATAGTATTATTAAAGATTTAGGGGTCCGGGATGAATATACGGGTTTAAATTCCGATTTATTTACGGTAGTTATCAGCACCTTTAATGATGGAGTTAATGCTTCTGAATTTATGGTTTCTGCGTCTGGTATACAATCTGATGTGAAACATAACGGAAATCACGGAGACAGAAACTGGGATGCTGTATGGCAAAGTGAAGTGAGGATTACCGAAAATGGCTGGATCGTAGAAATGAAGATTCCTTATTCAGCACTCCGGTTTTCAAAAAAAGACAAACAGGTATGGGGTGTTCATTTTATGCGGCATATCAGGCGTTACAGAGAGTGGAGCACATGGAACTTTATCGATAACCAGGTAAAAGGAAAAATTAATCAGATGGGAGAGATGTCTGGTATTGAAAATATTGAGCCCCCTTTGCGCTTGTCCGTTACCCCTTATGTTTCAGGCTATCTTGAAAAAAATGACGAAACCAATGAATGGGGCAATAATTTCAATGCAGGGATGGATTTAAAATGGGGAATAAACCAAAGCTTTACGCTCGATATGATTCTAATCCCCGATTTTGGGCAGGTACAATCGGATGATGAAGTATTAAATCTTTCGCCCTATGAAGTTAGATATTCCGAAAAACGTCAGTTTTTTACAGAAGGTACTGAGCTTTTTAGTAAAGGGAATATCTTTTACTCACGACGGATAGGCGGAAGGCCAAAGAACGCTTATGATGTTTATGATCATTTAGATTCAAATCAGGTAGTAACCCGCAATCCTTTGGAAACAAATTTAATTAATGCCACTAAAGTATCGGGTCGTACAAAAAGCGGATTAGGCATTGGGTTTTTTAATGCAATGACCGGGGCTGTTGATGCTGAAATAAAAGATACCTTGTCAGAAGAAAACCGACGTTATCGCACGCAAGGGTTTACGAACTATAATATGATTGTTTTAGACCAAACGCTTAAAAATAATTCATTCATCAGTTTGGCCAATACCAATGTCTTGCATGCCGAAGAGAATTATAATGCCAATGTAACAGCTACCGAGTTTCGAATAATGAATAAAGAAAACTCTTACCAGATTGCCGGTAGTGGAGCCATGAGTCAACATTATACCGATAGTACAGCATTAGGGCATAAATATGATATTGAAATTGCTAAAACAAGCGGACGATTTATGTTTGAGTTACAACATACCATTGAATCTGATACTTATGACCCAAATGATATGGGGTATATACGAAATAATAATGAATCAAGCTGGGATCTCGAATTGCAATATGATATTAAAGATCCTTTTTGGAGAGTGTTAAACTGGAGTAATGAAATTTCATTTCGTCATACAAGCTTATATAATCCGAGAGAATACTCAAGTTTTGATATAAATGCCAGAACACATACCACTTTTAGAAATCATTTATCCGTTGGCATTTTTGCTCAGATAAAACCGTTTAAACGCTACGATTTTTTTGAACCTCGCGTTGAAGGATGGAAACTGGAATTACCAAGGAATTATTTTTTAAGAAGCTGGGCTTCAACAGACTATAGAAAAAAACTGGCCTTTTCTTTTAGCCTCGAAGCATGGCAATCTTTTGATGATGATCAATATGGATATGAATATGGTATTGGACCCCGCTTTAGAGTTAACGATAAGTGGCTGCTAACCTATAATTTGCATTTAAATAACAGTTTCAATACCTTCGGATATATTGAAAGTTATCAGGATAGTTATGATAATGATGTTATCATTATGGGTAATCGGGACAGAAAAACCCTGGTTAACAGCATTAATTCCAGTTATATTTTTAACAATAAAGCTTCATTAAGCTTGAAAATGCGCCATTACTGGAGCAGAGTAGAGTATACCGATTTTCATCAATTATTGCCTAATGGCAAACTTACTCCGTCTATTGGATACGATACCTATGGGAATTCAGCCGATTTAAATTATAATACGTTTACGATTGATATGCAATATTTATGGAGGTTTGCTCCGGGTAGTGAATTATCTCTGGTATGGAAAAATGCTATCTATACCAATGGTAATGAGATTGTTAATAGCTTTGTCGATAACCTGGAAAATACATTTGCAGCATCGCAAATTAACAGTATTTCATTAAAAATACTATACTATCTCGATTATCAGTATTTAATGAAAAATTAATAGATTTTATTTAATATGGGCAGATAGCATGTTGTGTTATCTGCTTTTTTATTCGTACCACACATGAATTAAATATCTTATTCGTTTTATTTTGACATATTTAAAATAGTTGACAAAATAAACTGAATTTTCTAAGGAAAACGGGTTTATTTTTCGGCTTTCTCCCTTTAGGGGCGGGGCAAAAAAGCGAAAAATTAATTTTTGGTTTAATTTGTCAAAGTAGAATTAGTCCAAACTTAATTATCGCAAACCTTTGCAGTAATAAAATCATTATAAAGAAATCTAAAAACAAACCATTTATTAAGTGGTTCTAAAGATTCAACACAAATGGATAGTTGTTTAATCATTCCATGAATTCCATTAAAAATCTTATGCAAAAGTCGTTGATTTGGTAATTTTTAGATATATTTGTATCCTGCAAAGAATTTTTGTTAAAAATATCATTATCAATTAATTATAAATTAAAAATTAGATAAAAATGTCAAACGAAAAGAGAGTCTATACTTTTGGAGATAAAAAGGCAGAAGGAAACTCGAAGATGAAAAACCTTCTGGGAGGAAAAGGTGCTAACCTTGCCGAAATGAACCTTATTGGCGTTCCGGTACCTCCGGGATTTACAATTACTACCGATGTATGTACAGAATACAACAAATTAGGAAAAGATAAAGTCGTTGAACTATTAAAAGCAGAAGTTGAAGCTGCCATAAAGAACGTAGAAAAAATTATGGGTACTAAATTTGGAAGTAATGAAGATCCGTTATTGCTTTCTGTACGTTCTGGTGCCCGTGTTTCTATGCCGGGAATGATGGATACGGTATTGAATCTTGGAATGAATGATGATGCCGTTGAAGGATTAACAAAAAAAACAGGGAATGCCCGTTTTGCATGGGACTCGTATCGCCGTTTTGTTCAGATGTATGGTGATGTTGTGCTTGGTTTAAAACCGGAATCAAAAGAAGACATTGATCCCTTTGAACAGATCTTAGAAGAAGTAAAAGAAGCGAAAGGGGTTGAGCTGGATACGCAGCTTGATGTTGAAGATCTTAAAGAGTTGGTTAAGAAATTTAAACAAGCCGTTAAAAAACAAACCGGACACGATTTTCCGTCTAATCCATGGGATCAGCTTTGGGGTTCTGTAATGGCTGTTTTCGATAGCTGGAATAACCCAAGAGCAAATTATTACCGTGCATTGAATCAGATACCTGAAGAGTGGGGAACTGCTGTTAATGTTCAGGCTATGGTGTTTGGTAATATGGGAGAATCTTCTGCTACAGGAGTGGCCTTTACACGTAATGCCGGAACAGGAGAAGATATTTTTAACGGGGAGTATTTAGTTAATGCCCAGGGAGAAGATGTAGTTGCTGGTGTACGAACACCCCAGGAAATTACCATTGAAGGGTCAAAACGTTGGGCAAAATTAGCCGGTGTTTCGGAAGAAGACAGAAAAACCAAATTCCCGTCGTTAGAAGAGGTAATGCCTGATATTTATAAAGAACTGGACGATATACAACAAAAGCTGGAAGATCATTATAAAGATATGCAGGACCTTGAGTTTACCATTCAGGAAGGTAAACTTTGGTTATTACAAACCCGAAATGGGAAACGTACCGCTGCTGCCATGGTGAAGATTGCAATGGATCTTGTAAAACAGGGCATTATTGATGAAAAAACAGCCATTCTTAGAATGGAACCTAATAAATTAGATGAATTGTTACACCCTGTTTTCTCAGAAGAAGGATTAAAGGGTGCAGAAACAATTGCTAAAGGACTACCT
>DATFIZ010000089.1:0-25819 GCA_035269575.1 Bacteroidales bacterium
AGCTCCTTCAGTACCATATCCGGTAGCAATAAAAACTTCACCTTTCGAATTGGAAGTTTTAGGTTTTACCAGGATCAGCAACCCGTTGTTCTTTCCTTTTTGTCCAACACCCCATCGTTCGCCAAGCTCAAATGCATAGGATGCAGCATCGTAACCATGCAAACTGGGAACAATAGCAATAGCAATTTGAGTTGAGGTTTGGTTGCTGAAATTTACCAGCTTTTGTTCCAGTGCATTTTTCTCATTAACCGATAAAAAATGGGTATAGTCGTTGACAATACGGTTCGATTTTTCAGGGAATTCCTGAGCATAAGCTTGCAAACTAAATATTGCAAGAAGGATTATTAAAATGTTGTTTTTTATTTTTTGCATAATTTAATTCTTTTTTCCAAACGAAATATCGTCCGACAATTCATTAACATCATCTTTCTGATAAGGAAAGTGCTCTTGTAAAGCCTTACCGGCCATTTTAATGCCTTTACTTAATCCGTTAGCATACTCTTCCTTTTGAAAATAACCGATTACGGTTTCTTTAATCTCGTCCCAGAAATTATCCGGTGTTACTGCATTTATTCCTGCGTCACCTAAGATAGCGAATTTCCGGTCATTAATCGAAAGATAAAAGAGTACTCCGTTTCTTAATTCGGTTTTATGCATTTTAAGTTTTTCAAACCAAAAAGCGGCACGGTCTAAAACATCCTCCTTACAATCCATCTCAACATGCACTCTAATTTCACCCGACGTATTTAGTTCGGCTTCTTTAATCGCATCGGTAATTTGTTTCTTTTGTGCTGTAGTAAAAAAATCTGCTGCTTTCATAATTAAAATTCTACATTTGGTGCTTCACTTGCTGATTCATCAGCTTTAAAATATGCTTTTGATTCAAAATCAAACATATTGGCATAAATATTTTTGGGAAACTGCTTAATGTAAGTATTAAAATGTTGTGCTGCTTGATTGAACTTTTGTCTTTCAACCGTAATTCTATTTTCAGTTCCCTCTAACTGAGCCTGTAGCTCTAGAAAATTTTGATTGGCTTTTAAATCAGGGTAACGTTCGACCACTACCATTAATTTAGAGAGTGCTGAACTTAAACTTCCCTGGGCCTGTTGAAAAGCCTGGATATTATCAGGAGTTAAGTTGCTGGCGTCAATATTGGTTGATGTGGCTTTCGAACGGGCTTCAATAACTTCTGTAAAAGTCTCTTGTTCGTGTTCTGCATACCCTTTTACTGTATTTACCAGGTTTGGAATTAAATCTGCCCTGCGCTGGTATACATTTTCTACCTGTGCCCATTGTGAGGTAACATTTTCATCCAAAGCAACCATTGTATTGTATGTTCCTTTTATGGATGAGTAGATAAATATTGCTATTACAGCAATCACAATTAAAGTAATCCACTTTTTCTTCATTTTTTTATTTATTTTATTTTTTGATGGGTTAAAGATATAGTTTTTTTCATCACAAAATCAGATACCACAAAAAACATGCTAATCATTGTTTCAGTAATTTTGTCATGTTCATATGCCATATCATGAGATTTATCTTTCTTCCTAAAATCTTAATTTGTAATTTTGTAGAACCGTTAAAATAAATTCAGTAATTAAAAAATATAAAATTCAAATAAAATGAATAAGGAAGCATTTCAAAAGTTTGTATTACAAGGTATTCCTGATGAATTACCTCAGCCTGAAAAATATGATCCTGAGATAAATCATGCGCCTAAGCGCAAAGAAATTTTAAGGAGGGAAGAAAAAAAACTTGCCGTAAAAAATGCACTACGTTATTTTGACCAAAAACATCATCCGGTTTTGGCGAAAGAGTTTGCCGAAGAGCTGGAAAAATACGGTCGTATTTATATGCACCGCTTCCGTCCTGATTATAAAATTTATGCACGCCCAATTGATGATTATCCCGCAAAATGCAAACAAGCAGCTGCCATAATGCTTATGTTAAGCAATAATTTGGATTATGCTGTGGCTCAACACCCACACGAATTAATAACTTATGGCGGAAATGGCGCAGTATTTCAAAACTGGGCACAGTATCTCTTAACCATGAAATATCTGGCTGAAATGACTGATGAGCAAACATTGGTTTTATATTCAGGTCATCCCATGGGATTATTTCCATCACATAAAGATGCCCCAAGAGTAGTGGTTACCAATGGAATGATGATTCCAAACTACTCCAAACCTGACGACTGGGAAAGATTTAACGCCCTTGGCGTTACACAATACGGACAAATGACCGCCGGTTCGTTTATGTATATCGGTCCGCAAGGGATTGTGCATGGAACAACTATTACGGTATTAAATGCCGGACGTAAAATTAGTAAACCCGGCGAAGGGCTGGAAGGTAAGATATTTGTTACTGCCGGTTTAGGGGGTATGAGCGGTGCTCAACCCAAAGCGAGTAATATTGCCGGAGTGGTAAGTATTTCTGCTGAGATTAATCCTAAAGCTGCAAAGAAACGGCATGAGCAAGGTTGGGTTGATGAGATTACGGATGATGTGGATAAAGCCATTGATATGGCTTTAGTGTATATAAAGAATAAAAAAGCGCATTCTATTGCTTACCTGGGCAATATTGTCGATTTGTGGGAACGGTTGGATGAAAGAGATATTAAGATTGATCTGGGATCCGACCAAACTTCGCTGCATAATCCATTTGCAGGTGGTTATTATCCTGCCGGATTAACCTATGAAGAATCAAATAGTATGATGGCCGAAAAGCCCGAAGAGTTTAAGAAGCATGTACAAGAATCGTTGAAAAGACAGGTTGCTGCCATTAATAAGCTGACTGCAAAAGGGATGTATTTCTTCGATTATGGAAATGCTTTTTTATTGGAAGCGAGCAGGGCAGGAGCCGATATTTTGAAAGAGGACGGTAAATTTAAATATCCATCGTATGTGCAGGATATTATGGGTCCGATGTGTTTTGATTATGGATTTGGTCCTTTCCGTTGGGTTTGTACATCGTCAAAATCCGAAGATTTGGATACTACCGATAAAATTGCGATGCAGGTATTGGAAGAAATAGCTTCTACAGCCCCTGATGAAATTACTCAACAAATGAGGGATAATATTCGTTGGATTCAGGGAGCCAAAGAGAATAAGCTGGTGGTTGGCTCGCAGGCTCGTATTTTATATGCCGATGCCGAAGGGCGTATAAAAATTGCCGAAGCTTTTAACAAAGCGATAAAAGAAGGAAAAATTTCTGCCCCTGTGGTATTAGGACGAGACCATCATGATGTGTCGGGAACAGATTCTCCTTTCCGCGAAACTTCAAATATTTACGATGGCTCACAGTTTACAGCCGATATGGCTATTCAGAATGTAATAGGCGATTCGTTCCGCGGTGCTACCTGGGTTTCTATCCACAATGGTGGCGGAGTTGGCTGGGGTGAAGTTATCAATGGTGGTTTTGGAATGTTGCTTGATGGTAGCGAAGACGCTTCAAGAAGATTAAAGATGATGCTGCATTGGGATGTGAATAATGGCATTGCACGCAGAAGCTGGGCCAGGAATGATGAAGCTATTTTTGCCATAAAACGCGAAATGGAACGCACCCCTGAGCTTAAAGTGACCATTCCTAATATTGCCGACGATCAACTACTGGATAACCTTTTTTAATGCAGATCAAAGATAATCGCAGCATGACTTGATGTCGTGCTGCGAGTTTATACTCATAAATAGCTAAGTATGCCAATGATTCTCATCAAAAGGCTGAACTACTTTACTTTTTCTTCTCTTTTTTAGAAAATAATCTTAATAGCCAGTTCCGTTTAATCACGCCTGCAGCCTCCTCAATTTCGGTGGCACTGTTATTTATATTAATAACTGTAAGTTCCACACTATCGGCAAAAGCAGTATCGAATAACAGTTTTGATATTAGCCCCTGCCCATCATTTATTTGCAGGGTAAGCTTTTCCAGGTTGTCGCTTATTCTTTTCGTTCTTTCGGTGGTGTAAGCCAGATTCTTTCCTGATTTGCTTAACGAGCTGGTAAATGTTGTATCAGTAAAAATTTCGCCGAATAAGCCCTGCCCTTTTCTTACCTGGTCGGAGATAGCTACTAAATTGTCCGTTGATGTTCTCAGGTTGATGCCTGCACGTTCAACTTCATTTGCCAGCGATGTATCCGATAAAAGCATGCCGATAGTTCCTTCCTCTTCGTTTATCTTGTTAGTTATCGTGGCAAAATTTTCAGTTAAGTTAGCCGTGTTTGTAGCTATTGCACTTAAGTTTTTTGAGAAAGTCTCATCGGCGAATATTTTTCCAAAAATGCCTTCGCCACGGTTAATTTTATCGGTAATTTCGGCAAGATTTTCAGTAATTTTGGTGGTGTTTTTACTCGATGTATTGATTTGTTTCAGGATGTTATCAATATTTACCACTTCAATAGTTTCCAGATAGTCGCCGTTTATTATAATCTCCTCATGACTGCTGCCACTGTATATGTTTACAATTTTATTCCCCATAAGTCCTTCTGAACCAATTTCCATCTTTGAATCTTTCCGGATAAACTTTCTTACATCATCTTGTACCGATAAATCAACTCTTACCAGTGAATCATTTATAATTTCCACTTTAGAAACCGTCCCGATATTGATACCCGAAAAGCGAACATCATTTCCCACTTTTAACCCGCTGATATCATTAAATACACCACTAACGGTAAAATTTCGTCCAAAAATATTGCTCTGGCTGCCAATGTAATATATGGCCAGAATAAAAATCAGGGCGCCTAACCCGACAAATAACCCTAATTTAATATTATTATGTTTTGTATTTCGCATGGCTTAAAGATTTTAAACAGTTACAAAAAATGACCTGACAAACGGGTCTTTCGATTTTTTCAAATCGTCAAAATTCCCTTCTGCGCAAAAAACACCATCTTGTAAAATTAATATACGGTTTGATGTTAATTTTGCACACTCAAGGTCGTGAGTAATAATAATTGATGAAGCATTATATTTTTCTTGAATCTTTATGATTAGTTTAATGATTTCTCTTGATGTTATTGGATCAAGCCCTGTAGTTGGTTCATCATAAAGTATAATTTCAGGTTTTAGGATCAGGGTTCTTGCCAGTCCGATTCTTTTTTTCATCCCTCCCGAAAGCTCTGATGGCATTTTATTAATGGCATCTGTTAACCCAACACTTTCTAATGCTTCAGAAATTAACCCGTCAATTTCTTTTTTATCTTTAAATGTTTTGTTTCTTCGTAACGGAAACTCCAGGTTCTCTTTTACAGTCATTGAATCATACAAGGCATTGCCCTGAAAGATGAATCCTACACGAGTTCTTAGTTCGTTAATTTCTTTATAATTCATTTCCAAAACATCTTTTCCAAAAACTTTTACTGAACCATTATCGGGGTAAATAAGCCCGACAATACATTTGATTAATACAGACTTTCCAATACCTGACTTACCAAGGATAACCACATTTTCGTTTTTCTTTATCTGCAAATTAATATCCTTCAAAACCTCCTTTCCGTCGAACGATTTTTGTAAATGTTCAATTTCTATTACATTATCGTAATTTTTTAAAGTGTATTGATCTTTTTTCATTTCTATATTGAGAAAATATGGATTATTTCTGATAATTGAACAGCCACTAAATCAATAATAAATATCACTAATGATGATACTACAACCGCTGAGTTTGCAGCACGACCAACTCCCTGGGTTCCTTTTTCAGAATAATATCCTTTGTAACAACCGATAATGCCAATAGCAAATCCGAAAAAGAATGTTTTTATTGTGGCAGGTACTATATCAAAATAATGTAATGTTTCAAAAGCCTGACTAATAAATAAAGGAAGTGAGATATAACCATGTAGATTTAATGCAACATATGAACCGTAAAATGAGATTGCATCTGAATAAAAAACCAATAGGGGAATGGTAATTGTTGTAGCAAGTACTCTGGTTACAACCAGATATTTAATAGGATTTGTGCCCGACACTTCCATGGCATCAATTTGTTCTGTAACTCTCATAGATCCGAGCTCAGCCCCGATCCCCGATCCAATTTTACCGGCACATATTAAAGCGGTTATTACCGGGCCTATTTCACGAACGATAGAAACAGATATCATCCCCGGCAACCATGATTCGGCACCAAAATCTACCATTACCGGACGCGACTGCAAAGTTAAAACCAGTCCCATGATAAAAGCTGTAATGCTTATAAGGGGTAAAGTGCTTAAACCCATTTGATAGGATTGCCTGATAAGTTCTTTTGTTTCAAAAGGATACCGGAAAAATTCTCTGAAAAAGCTGCCCGTAAAACGGCTTA
Organism: Bacteroidales bacterium; assembly: GCA_035269575.1. Lineage (GTDB taxonomy): Bacteria > Bacteroidota > Bacteroidia > Bacteroidales > UBA12077 > UBA12077. The sequence continues at coordinate 6,308 of DATFIZ010000089.1, forward strand.
AACTTCCAAGTTCAGTAAAAAAAATCTGTAATCTGGTCGGTTCTTCAATAAAGTCACCTGAATGAATATTCTTTTTTTTAGGAGTTAAGCGATTTAAAATATTTGAAAAATATTTTTTCATTATTTTTTCTTACTAATAAGATATTTTTTAGAAAAAGTAAGTTACAAATAATTGTAAAAAACTTTAATTAAATGAGTGTAAATTTTTACCTTAAAATTATTTATGATTGAAACATAAGGGTATAGGGGCGTTCTAAATCTTTCATAAGCTCCTGTATACCAATATTTCTGCTTTTTCGGAAGAATTCTTTCTGGTCAAAGAATATAATGATTGTTGGTACGGTAAAAATAGAGTTTTGGGCAGCGATATCAGGATATCGTTCGGTATCGCAGTAAAACATTTTAATTTCAGGAAAATATTCTGAAATTAATTGATGAATTTTGGGTTTTAAAACTTTGCATACATTACATTTTTCGTGTGAAAAGTAAATTAAGCAACCTTTATTCTTTATAGCTGCATTCAATTCGTCAAAATTTGTAATGTTTTTTATCATTAGTATTGATGGTTATTTAGCATAATTAATGTACATGCAATTATTACTTCAATATCTTTTTGCATGGCAAGTTCTATTAATTCTTGATTTTCAGATCCGGGATTAAAAATAATCCGTTTAGGTTTAAGACGAATAATATAATCGTAGTATTCTTCTTGATTCGTTGGGTTTAGATAAATTGTAATGGTGTGAATATCATTTATTTTGGGTTTCCCAACAATGATTTTTTGCCACATAATATCCCCTTCACGAATGCCTATGGGAACCACTTCATGTCCATGCCTGACTAAACTTTTTACAGCTTTGTGCGAAAATCTTATGGGATTTGGACTTGCGCCTAAAACAAGTGTTTTTTTCATTGATTCTGCTATTTTTTATTCTGATATAATCAATTGACTAATTGATTATTAACTAAATTTAATGCAACGGAAAGATATAAAAAATATAGGAATAATAAAAACGCTATATTAAGGTGTTTTTTCAATAAGGACCATAGCATGTGCTGCAACACCTCTCTCTTCTCCTACAAATCCAAGTTCTTCTGTTGTAGTAGCTTTAATTGATATTTTATTTTCATTAACATTTAGGGTTGAAGCAAGTGTTTTTATCATAGTAGGAATAAATTTTTTTAAGGTTGGATTTTGTAAACAGATGGTTGAGTCGATATTAATTAGCGTATAATTATTTTCTGCTAAAAGCCCTATTGTTCTTTTTAACAATATTTTGCTATCCATATTTTTGTATTGGTTATCTGAATCGGGGAAATGATAACCGATATCACGTAATGCAGCTGCGCCTAAAAGAGCATCACAAATGGCATGGACTAACACATCACCGTCAGAGTGAGCAACACAACCTTTGTTATGGGGTATTTTTATGCCTCCAAGTATTAATTCCCGTCCTTCTTTAAGACGATGTACATCATATCCGTAACCAATGCGAACATTCATATCTGTTAATTATTTTGTTGTTCTTGCAATGCCTGAAAATCCAACGCTAAAGTAAATCTAATGGTATTGGCAAGCGGATTGTTTTGTTTTATTGGAATGAGATAAGAAAAATCGATGGTAAATACATTGAGTCGTAATCCGGCACCAACAGTAAAATATTTTCTGTTTCCTTTGTTTTCATGTTCATGAAAATAACCGGCACGAACAGCAAATTGATTAGCATACCAATATTCGGCTCCGATATTATATTTTATTTCATTGATTTCTTCTTCCCATCCTCCCGGGGCATCATAAAATGACTGAATCATTCCTTCGGCAACGGAAACATCAGAATTTTTTCCAAAGAGGATGCTATCATTTAATTCATATTCAGGGGTAGGTACTAAAAATTTATTTAAGTCTAAAGCTAAGGTAAACGAATTATATTCGTCTATATCATATTTGAGTGCTGTTCCGATTTTTAAATTGGTAGGTAAAAAATCTTTCTCCAATTCGGTATACGAAAGTTTTGAACCAATATTTGAGATATTGATCCCGGCAGACCATGTTGCGTTATTATCGTAGAGTTTTAGATCATCATTAACATAATACATTGAAATGTCTGCCGCAACAGCATTTCCTGCTTTGGTCTCCATATCACCAACCAATGCGCCTCCTGTGATATCAGAACGAATGTATCGAAATGCAACCCCTCCGGAGATCCTGTCTGAAAAACTTCTGGCATAAGCCACATCAATAGATAATTCGTAAGGCGAATGTTGACCATTGTATTGCCCCAGATCGTTGGTGAACTGAATATCTCCTAAGTCGAAATAAAGCATTGTCGCAGCAAACGTTTGTACCTTATCAATTCTTTTATAAAAAGAAAGGTAGCCCAGATTGATGTCATTTACTAAATTCCGTAACCATGGAGTATAGGATGCTGCAAATCCCATATCATTTTCAACAAATGCATATTTGGCAGGATTCCAGTGCATCGAATTGTAATCCGGTGATGTAGCTACTCCTGCATCACCCATTGCTCCGGCACGTGAATCAGGTGCTATCGTTAAAAAGGAGGCAGTGTATTCTATTGGATTATTGGAACCTACTAAGTCACTTTGTGAAATTTCATTATTTTGTCCTTTACTAACCGTTGAGATGAGTAACATAAGGGTTCCCCATAAATAAAGATTTCTCATTTGAATGTATTTTTGTCAAATATTATCTTTGCTTTCTTTTTTTATTATTTAAGATTTGCAAATATAAAATTAATTATGATAAACAATTAAATAAATTATTTTAGGATGACCAGCTTTTCGATTTTAGTTACTGTTTCATTGTTAGTGGTGCGTACTTTGAGCTGATATATATAAACGCCACGACCAAGTTTATCCCCAAAATCATCCAGTCCGTCCCAATGTATAGCTTCAGAACGGAATCCGGATGAATTTATTGTAGCATGAATTGTTTTTACAAGTTTACCGGTGACGGTGAAAACCTGAATCATTGTTTCCAGCATCTCGTTTGGACGATTGTGGTCAAAATAGAAAGCTGTTTGTTCGGTAAATGGATTTGGATAGTTGAGTAGATTTTTTATAGCCAGCTTTTCTGATTCGGCAACCATAAAATCCAGTGTTTCTTCCGATGAGTTATTGTAAACATCCCATACCTTAAATTTTAGTTGATGTTCACCCTTCTGGAGTTTATTAAATAAATATTCTATTTTCCCTTGTTGATAATCGTCTACATCCGATTCGTAATAATCATTTAAAACAATAACATCACTCGTATTATTATCCAGGATTGCTGTAATATCATGGCCTATCCCATTTCCAACTGTATTAATCCCACTACTGTCGGATAAAATGGCATATAAAACGGGGTTTTGATCGGTAACCCCACCGGATACAAAATTTTCATCATTCATATAAAGGTTTATTCGGGGTCCTGTATTGTCTACAGGTGCTGAGGCATTCGTTCCTCCAATAATGAAATTATTAAAATACCCTTTGGCATCAGCATCCGAACTCAACGAATAATACCTTATTTTCCCTTGATCAAAATTGTAGGATATGTCCTTAGGTACCACAAAACTAAACTGAAAACGGCCGTTAGTTACACTGGCTTTTCCTTTGTAAAGAATATTGTTTTGGGTTTGAAAACTCATGGGTGTTTCTCCATTGTTCCCTAACGTGGTCTGCGTTCGTTTTTTATCTAAAACCATAGGATAAACTAATCCATTATAGTTGGTGATGATATTTTTGGACTCATCTGCAACATGTCCATGCACGGTAACTTTGCTTAGGGCTTTTAACGTGTCGGTGTTATTCAAAACATCCTTATGATTTAAGGAGTCAGTAATAATATTATATCTGGCTAAAGGTAATTTTAGGGCAGGATCTCCCAAAAGTGTAAAGTTACGTTTATTATTTTCTGTCCCTGAGTTAATTTTAGCTAACCGCATTACATCTCCCAGGGCATGATAGTTGTTTTTATAATTTTTTTCGAAGATATGATTGAAGAAGTTTTTATTCAACGTATAATTTGGACTTGAATATACAAGACGGGTAGTAGAGAATAAAGCAATACCTCCTCCGTTTGGGTTAAGCAAAACCCTTTCACCCGCAGAAACATACTTGTGATTATCAAAACGGCTAAATTCGCAGGTTGCTGTCATAAATACTGCCAGTTTATTTCTGTTTTTCCATGAGTTGATGGCATCTATTGTTAGTACTCTTTCGTGTGCCAGTCCGTTTTCTCCACCATGCCCTGTGTAATTAAAAATTAAAATTCCATTATTGACTTGTTCATTGATTAAACGATTTACCTCGGGGTAACTTTCACTTACCGCTGTTACTTCTTGCAGATATGCATCAAGGTAGATTTTTTGAATAAAAAAATATGGATAGGTAGTGTCAACCTGAATAGCTAAACGGTTGGCATCGCGCATATGGATATTGTTATCTTCATCATCTCCAACAAAACAAAGGGATTGAGTCCAGTCACCCTTGTTATTGAAATTAGTGTATCGGTAAATTTTATCAACTACCAGTTGAGCTTCCTGAACTGATTTTACGGGTAAACGACCAATGCCGATGTCAACCAGTCCCGAGTTGGATAATTCAATGTTATCCAGGGGATCAAGCAATCCAAAAAAATCATCGGTAACAAAGGATAAGGTGGGTGTTAATGAGTTGTTCGATTGATAGGTGAGGACGTAATTAATGTTTTCGGCCGTTAAAGATTTATGATCGAAGGAACCATCCCCAACGAGAAGCAGGTATTTTAGCGTATCCGTAGAAGTAGGTCTTTGATAAATCATCCTGATAAAGTTACGTATGGCAGCAGCATCGGGGGTTCCGGAAGAGAACTCATTAAAAATATGGTTGGGTGTTGTAATGGCCACCGATAATCCGTCCTGTACAGAATGTAAATCTGCAATACTTTGTGCCTGACTCATGAAATCGGGGTGTGTCACAATAATCATATCGTGATGGCCTAAAGCATGTAAATTTTGATTGGATATACTTCCGGCAGATTCGGGTAAAGGTAGATTATCTGTATTAAAAGCAATAAATTCATTTAATCCGGGCTCTACATCAACTTTAACGGAAAGGATATTTGAAGCAATCATTTGAGTCTCCAGTTCCTGCACCTGCGTTGGTGTAGTGGTTTCCCAGACTTTAACGGATGAGGAGGAATTTTGAATTTGAAATTCAATGGTTTTTTCCGTGTCATCCGTATTTAAATATCTGAATTTTAGTTGATTTCCCGACATATATAGTTGTCTTTGGGCATTCAGAGTAATGAAATCGAGCCATCCTATTGAGGATGGCGATGGTTTATTATAATCGATATCAACGGAGAAATTATCATTGTTGCTTGTAAAATCATTTTCAGTTATATTCCGAATAGCATAAGTCGATGTATAGGAGCTCACGTTTACAGGATCAAACTGTAGGGAGGCAATGGATTGTGCTCCTGATCTGATGGTAAAAGAAGAGGTAGATGATGAACGTGCCACTAAGGCCGTTTTAATTTTTACCGGCTCTGTTTTAATTAAATGGTGAATCGTGAAATCAAAAGAGAAACTGGTGGTAATATCAAAGGTTTCACCCACCCATAACTGTCCGGACTCAATTAGGTTTTTGCTCTCATTTTCGTAATGGAGGTAGTCAGTAAACGAGGTTACTATTTCGCCAGGAGGCTCTGATGGATTATTTACGATAATTATTTCATTATTGGCATCATTATTTGATGTTATAAAAAAATAATTATAATCTGAGTAAATATGTTTAATACATGAATAGAAATCATCACTTTCGTTATATACCCATTGATCAGGTCCTTCTGCATAAAATAAGATATAATCACCCTGGTTAAAGATTCCGTCGCTGCCTTTTTCAAAATAAATCGCATTTAAAACTAAATCATCCCGGGGTTCTTCTGTATTCGATAGAGGCAACATTCCTTGAGAGTTTCCATAGATTTTTAATTTTGCAGGATTTTCTATTCCAAGCTCTGATAATTGGTTATAAGTTATCTTATAGATTCCCGTTTCTTTAATTCTTATTTTACTCCACTTCCCGTTTCTAAGAACCGATTGATTGGTAAAAGCCTTACTTTCTTTGGGTTGTGTTTTTATTTCTGTTGTGCCTGTTACTATTTCAATGTGAAAAGAAATTAATTTTTCCAATTGATTATTCGTAGTATTTCTTCTTAACGGTAATAAATTAAACTGCAAAAAAGGCTGTCCCCTGGAGATTTTAACTTGCGATTCGTAAAATAATTTTTCAGGTAACGAATCAGGATATTGTAAATTGGCTAACTCATTTTTGGATAAAGGTTCAAACTGCAAGTTGGTGATTTTCACCTTTGCATTTAAAGCGTTTACATTGATAATTTCATAATAATAGGGAAGCAGGGTATTATGGTTATAATAGTGAGCGTTTTCAAAAAAAAGAAACTTTTTTGTATCAAGATTTTTTTGTGATATTTCATAATATTGAGAAATTTGGTGAGGCTCTTTCCATCTAATTTCCCTTAATAACGTTAAATTTTGTGCTGTTGATGTAAAATACAAATAGAATAAAAGGGTGAATAGGAGTGTTCTTTTCATCAGACTTTATTATTTTTATACAAAGAAACAAAACTTTATTGAAAAGGGGGGTAAATTTATTTTACTGGATTGTTTCTATCATGTAATATTTCACATAATCCTTCGTTTTTAGCGTAACATGAAAATTAACGAATAAATAATTTGTATTATTGTAAGGAGTACAAGAATATTGGCTGAATGAAAAAATATATATATATCTTTCTATTGCTATTGATTTGTAAAACAGCATTATCACAGGATATTGAATTTTCGCAATATTATGCCAATCCGCTCTATTTAAATCCTGCATTTGCAGGCTCTGAAGAGTATGCCCGTATTGCTTTAAATTATCGTACACTAATGCCTGTATCCTATGGAGACTATATTACTTATAGTGCATCATATGATATGTATATTGAAGATTTAAGCGGAGGAGTAGGATTGCAAATTATGAATGATCGTCAGGGGCAGGGAGTTATTAATGATTTGGGGATTCATTTAATGTATGCCTATAATTTTCAGATTAATCGACAATGGACTGTCAACGCCGGGTTAAAAGCAAGTTATCAGATAAATACCGTTGATGCAAGAGGACTTGATATGATCGACCCTGAAAGCGGGCTTTATAAACGTTCCATGTTTTTTGATTTTTCTGCAGGGATTTTAACCTGGTATAAAAATTATTATGCCGGTTTTTCTGTCGATCATCTTACTAAACCCATGATTTCATTAGGCACTTCTGAACCCGGTGTTATTGGAAGAAAATATACCCTTCATGGCGGAATGGAGATCCCTTTTTATAATAGTTTACACAGAGTACATATGACCTTATCTCCAAATGTTATTCTACAGCATCAAAATGAGTTTACAAAAATAAATTTGGGATTATATTTAAATAAAGATTATTTTGCAACCGGATTATGGATAAAAACAAATACAAATTTTAAAATTAAAGGAGCTGTTTTAATGTTTGGATATTCTGCTGATAGCGGGGTTTTTGCTTATAGTTATGATGTTCCTCTGAATTTTAATAGCCTTGAAGGAATAATTTCAGGGGCTCATGAGGTAACTTTTTTATACTTTTTTAAGTATAAGAGCAAGAAGAGAAAAATGAAAGCAATAAAATGTCCAAGTTTTTAGTTATATTTATGTAAAATCTTGTGTTGCGAAAAATAAAAATTATTATATTTGACTAAAAATTTATATTACCATGAATGTAAGATTAAGAAATTCCCTTTTAGTATTTGCTGGTTTATTATTTTTTACCGGTTGTGGTTTGGTAGGAGGAGGAGGTAGAGAAGAGTCGCCAACGACCGGATGGGATTATAATAATCCGGAATACGGTGGTTTTGAAGTTAAAACCGGATATGAACAGGAACCGGGACCAGGTTTAGTGAAAATTGAAGGTGGTACATACACTATGGGGCAGACGACCCAGGATATTACTTATGACTGGAACAATGTGCCTCGAAGAGTAACTGTTTCTTCATTTTTTATGGATCAGACCGAAGTAAGAAATGTTGACTACAGAGAGTATTTGCATTGGATTAAACGGGTGTTCTATGATTATCCGGAAGTACATAGAAATGCCTTACCCGACACTTTAGTCTGGAGAAGTGCATTAGCTTATAATGAACCCTATGTACAATATTATTTCCGCCATCCGGCATATAATGAATATCCTGTTGTTGGAGTAAATTGGTTGCAAGCCAATGATTATTGTGTTTGGAGAACCGACCGGGTTAATGAGATGCGGTTGATTCAAGAAGGAATTTTGGAATTAGACCCAAACCAGGTGGGAAGAGAAAATTTTAATACAGATGCATATTTAGCCGGACAATATGAAGGTTTAGTAATAGAAAATTTACCTTCACAAGACCCTAACAAAGAAAGTCGTATTGTTAGCTTGGAAGATGGGATACTTTTACCCAAATACAGACTTCCTACTGAAGCAGAATGGGAATATGCAGCTGTTGCGCTTATTGGAAATACGCACGAAGAACGTATATATGAGCGAAGAATGTTTCCCTGGGATGGTCATAATGTTCGCTATCCGGAAGGAAAGAAGCAGGGAACAATGATGGCTAATTTTAAACGTGGACGTGGTGATATGATGGGTACTGCCGGCGACTTAAACGACAATGGATCAATTACAGTTCCGGTAACCTCATACTGGCCAAACGACTACGGTTTGTATTGCATGGCCGGCAATGTTAATGAATGGGTTGCAGATGTATACCGACCTCTATCTTTTGAGGATGTTGAAGATTTTAATCCTTATAGAGGAAATGTTTTTGAAACACTGGTTAGAAATGAGGATGGAAGCATAGCAGAAAAGGATAGCTTAGGAAGATTAAAGCGACGACCTATATCTGAAGAAGAAGCTGCCATAAGAGATAATTATAATAAAGCTGATTACAGGAACTATAGAGATGGTGATTTACAATCTCGAATTGATTTTGAAAATCAGGAAGCAGCCAGAGGGGCTAGCTCCACTAACGAGATGTATGCTACAGAAGAAGGAGACTGGTCTTCATTAATTACGGATAAAGTAAGAGTATATAAAGGAGGATCATGGAGAGACAGGGTATATTGGTTAAATCCAGCTTCACGACGATTCCTCGATGAAGAGAAAGCTAAAGATGATCTGGGATTTAGGTGTGCCATGACAAATGTTGGTAGTCCTGAAGGATTGAATTAATTAACCTAATATAATTTCATACATTAAAAAACCTCATTATTTTGATGAGGTTTTTTATTTAGTAGATGCCATGAAGATTGAAAATTTATACCAGTTATTTTTAGATCATCCTAAAATAACTACTGATAGCAGGCTGGTAGAAGAAAATAGCTTGTTTTTCGGCTTAAAAGGTGAAAATTTTAACGGAAATGCTTTTGCTGAAAAAGCGATTGAAAATGGATGTGCTTATGCAATAATCGATGACCCTGATTTTAAAAAAGGGGGACAATACATTTTAGTTGAGAATGTACTTTCTGCATTACAACAATTAGCGTATTATCACAGGCAACAGATAAACATTCCTGTGATAGGAATTACCGGTTCAAATGGAAAAACTACAACAAAAGAGTTAGTAGCTTCTGTGTTATCCAAAAAATATAATGTATCGTTCACTCAAGGGAACTTAAACAATCACATTGGAGTCCCTTTAACAATCCTTTCTTTTACTAAAAATACAGCGATAGGTATTGTGGAGATGGGAGCTAACCATCTGGGAGAAATCAAACCATTATGCTCCATTGCAGATCCTGATTATGGTTTGATTACCAATATCGGGAAAGCTCACCTTGAAGGATTTCGAACATTCGACAATATTATTAAAACCAAGAATGAACTATATGAATATGTAGCACAAAAGAAAGGTAAAATTTTTTATAATGCGAATGATAAAATATTAAGCCAATTAACAGCCGGAAATAATGATGCAATTTCTTATGGAGACCAAAAACAATCAAAGGTTTTTGGTTTTCTTGAAAAAGATGGAATATTTTTAAAATTAAAAGCTGGCATCGAAAGCAAATACTATACTATCCAATCTAAACTTATTGGCGATTATAACCTGGATAATGTTTTAGCAGCTATAGCAATAGGTAATTTTTTCCAGGTAGATGATACGTCCATTGTTCATGCTATAGAGAATTATAAACCTGATAATAACAGGTCGCAGTACTTAAAAACAAAACAGAATCAAATATTTTTGGATGCTTATAATGCAAATCCAACCAGTGTAAAAGCAGCCATCAAAAATTTTGAACAAATCGATTTGCCTCATAAAAGTTTAATTTTAGGCGATATGTTTGAATTGGGCGATACGGCCCTTAATGATCATTATGATGTGCTTAAAATAATTGATAATAAAGATTATGAAAATATTATTTTAGTGGGAGCGATCTTTTCATCGTTAGAAGTAGGTGAGGAGATTTTACAATTTGCGAATGTTGATTTATTAAAAGATTGGTTGAACAAAAACCCTATGAAAGGGTCCAATATATTAATTAAAGGTTCACGAGGAAATCGATTAGAAAGAATTGTTGATTTTTTATAAATAGATATTATGGGAAATAAGATAATGGATCCAATGGTAGGGAGATTAATGGGGTTAAGATATAAATCACACCCATGGCATGGTGTTGAAATTGGGAATGAAGCTCCCAAAATATTAACCTGTTTTATTGAAATGGTGCCTACCGATACCGTGAAATATGAAGTAGATAAGGTAAGCGGTTATTTAAAATTAGACAGACCACAAAAATATTCGAATGTAGTGCCCGCGTTATATGGTTTTATTCCACAAACCTATAGTGGCGATCGGGTGGCTGCTTTTTGTGCCGAAAAAACAGGAAATAGTAAAATATTAGGCGATAAAGATCCGATAGACATATGTATTTTAACCGAAAAAGAAATTACCCACGGAGATATCTTAGTTAGGGCCAGACCTATTGGTGGTTTTCGGATGATAGATGGCGATGAGGCAGACGATAAAATAATTGCTGTATTAAATAACGATGCCGTATATGGCGATTATAAGGATATTACCGAATGCCCGGATTTGATCCTTGATCGGTTGAAACACTATTTTCTTACCTACAAAGATTTGCCCGGAAATAAGGCAAATACAGAAATTACCCATACCTATGGTATTGAAGAAGCTCATGAAGTTATCAAACGTTCGATGGATGATTATCATGATCGGTTCAATAATCTGGAGAGTATGCTATCTATTTAGCTCCTTTAACTGAGCAAAAAATTTTATTTTGCGAAAAAAATATTTTATAAGGATGCTTCTTTGTAGTATCTCCCTGTGATTACTAATGCGATGATTCAAAAGTAATTCGTTTCGTTTTATACGAAGCTTTTTTAGCGATTGATAAAAATGGATGTGTGCTTTAAAAACGGCTGTAAAATTACGAAAGGAAAGTCCTAGTAAATAAATAATGGAAGACAAACCATCCAAAATCAATCGTATAAAGATTTTGCCAAATAATTTGCCATGGGGAAGGTTCTTATAGAGCAAAAATAGATTATTCCGGTAATTAAGATAAAGCTTAAACGGACTGACAGGTAATGTTCCACCTCCCACATGGAATACCTCGGATTTTGGGTTAACAAATATTTTAAATCCGGAATTTTTTAATCTCCAGCAAAGATCAATTTCTTCCATATGAGCAAAAAAATCATCATCAAAACCTCCCAAATGATGAAATAAGTCAGCTCTAATAACCATACATGCTCCTGAAGCCCAAAACACTTCTCTTATATCATCATATTGCCCGTTATCTTTTTCCAGCGTATCGATGATTCGGCCACGGCAAAAAGGGTATCCAAATTTATCGATAAACCCCCCCGAGGCTCCTGCATATTCAAAGTATTTTTTTTGGTGATAAGCTTTAATTTTTGGCTGTGAAGCAGCAATTTTATCATCCGAATCCATTAAATCAATTAACGGATTGAGCCAGTTTTCTGTAACTTCAATATCCGAGTTGATTAAAACATAATATTTTGCTTTAACATGCTGGAGGGCTTTGTTGTATCCACCCGTAAACCCATAGTTTTTATCCAGCTGGATGATTCTTAATGCAGGATAGTTTTCATTTAAAAAGGCAATTGAATGGTCGGTCGAATGATTATCTGCAATAATGATTTCGGTATCGGGATCATCTGTAAATTTAGTTAAAGCAGGCAAAAATTGCTCTAAAAATTTTTTTCCATTCCAGTTTAGGATAACAACAGCGGTTTTAGCCATTTACAAAAGTTTTAATGAATGGGAATTTCCGGGTCTCTTTTATGTTTCCATCGTTTATGCGACCATAGCCAATATTCGGGTTTCTCTTGAATATATTTTTCGAGCAACCTTAAATGGGCTTCCGTAATCTCATTCGTTTTACAATTCCCGGCTTCTTCAAACAGTAAGGTTGGAATTAATAAATACTTTCCTCTTTTTATTTTGTCAACATGTGTATAAACTACTGCAGCATTTAGTTTTTTGGCTATTTTTTCGGGACCCAAAAAAACGGGTGTTTCCTGATTAAGAAAAGTAGTCCAGTAATTACTGCTTTTTAAAGGGGGACGTTGGTCAGATATAAGTCCTAAAATAGTTCGTTTATTATTTCTGTTGAACTGAAGTACTGTGCGGTAGGCATCTTTCATGGTAACCGGTACTTCACCAAATTTTGCCCGCATTTTATAAAATTCCCGATCAAAAAATTTATTGTTTAATGGTTTGTAAACACAAAGGGTAGTATGGGGGGAAAAGAGAGGTAAGGTGATAAAAATTTCCCAGTTGCCATAATGTGCAGTAACCCCGACAATACTTTTTCCCTGATAGTATAGGTCGTTAATAATATCATGATTTTTAAATTCAACCATTTTGCTTATACGCGCCGGCTTCATCTTAATCAAGGCAATATTTTCGATAAAAATATCGCTCAGGTGACGAAAGAATTTTTTCCGGATGGATTTTATTTCTTTGTCTGATTTCTCCGGGAAAGAATTTTTTAAATTCTGGTAAACTACTTTTTTTCGGTATCCGATGATATAAAAAAGAAAAAGATAAATGATATCAGCAATACCATATAAAATAAACCGTGGAGCTCTGCTTAACAGCCAGCTTGTTGCCTGAAATAAATATACTCCGATTCTTTTCACCTTATTTGTTCATGTATTGTTTAACAATAGCTAAAAAATCATCAAAGATATCATGATTTGAAGCAACAATTTCTTCTCCAAAGATATAATTGTCTTCTCCCTTAAAATCAGAAACTTTTCCTCCGGCTTGTTGAACGATAAATGCTCCTGCGGCAACATCCCAGGAACTTAGGCTATATTCATAAAAAGCTTCAAAACGTCCACAGGCCACATATACTAAATCGGTTGCCGCAGAACCTAATCTACGGACACCATGCGTATTTCTCATAAAATATTCTAATGATTCTAAAAAGGGTCCCATCCTTTTATAATCGTAATATGGGAAACCTGTAGCAATTAAACTGTCATTAATTTTTCCTTTCTTCGACACATTTATCTCTTTTCCGTTTAAATAAGCAGGACTTCCTTTCCATGCATAAAAACATTCGTCGAGTCCAAGCTCATAAACAACACCCAGGATAATTTCATCTTTTTCTTTTAATGCAATACTTATGGCAAAAGGGGTAATTCCGTGGATAAAATTAGTCGTTCCGTCCAACGGATCAATAATCCAGTTGTAGTTTTCGCCCTGGGTTGTGGTTGTTTGTTCTTCAACAATATATCCTGCTTCCGGTAAAATTACATTTAATCCCTCTACCAGTTTTTGTTCCGATGTTTTGTCTACATAGGTTACAAAATCGTGTAATCCTTTTTCTTCAAAACGGATACTGGTATTGTTTTTCTTTTCGGTAAGAATAAATTTCCCTGTATTTCGGGTTAGTTCAATTACTTGCTGACAAATTTTTTCAAGATCCATAGCCTTTTTTTTTCAAAGATAATAAACGATAAGCTGAACAGCTACTTTATTTACATTTTTTAACCCGATTAATTTATCCTTTCGGTCGTGAAAGAGTTCATAATCTTTATGAATATGTCAGATTAAAGCATTTTTGCCTTTACATTTCCTGTTACGGATAACTCAATGAGCTTAACCGGTCTTATTTCACCAATAAGTGAACGGTTAAAAGGTATTTCCACTTTGATATAATTCTCGGTAAACCCAAACATTAATCCGTCTTTTTTATTCGACTCGAAAAGTACATTCGCTTTTTTACCTAAGTTTTTTTGGTAAAATGCTCTTTGTTTCTCTTCGGCCAGTTGATGCAATATCTTGCTTCTTTCATGGATCGTTCTGTGGGTGACTTTATCGCTAAAGGTTGCCGATTTGGTGTTTGGACGTTCTGAATAAGAAAAAACATGATAAAATGATGCATCCATCTGTTGAAGGAACTGATAAGTATCCTCAAAATAGTCATCGGTTTCGCCAGGAAAACCAACAATCACATCCACCCCAATAAATGCATCGGGCATTAATTGCTTTATTTTTTCGATACGCGATTGAAAAAGTTCCCGGTTATATCGCCGCTGCATTTTGGACAAAATTTTATTACATCCCGATTGAAGCGGAATATGAAAATGGTTTAGAATTTTTTGGGACAGGGAAACCATTTCTATAATTTCATCTTTTAATAAGTTTGGTTCTATCGATGAAATACGGATTCGTTCAATTCCTTCAACTTTTTCAAGCGCCTTTAACAGGTCATAAAAAGTTTCCCCGGTTGATTTACCAAAATCACCAATATTTACACCAGTTAAAATAATTTCCTGAATGCCGGATTGGGCAATTTTAGATGCTTCACAAACTAAACCGGTAATTTTTTTATTTCGGCTTTTCCCTCTGGCTAAGGGAATTGTACAATAGGAACAGGAATAGTCGCATCCATCCTGAACTTTTAAGAATGACCTTGTACGGTCGGCTTCGGAATGTGACGAATCAAAGTGGTCAACGGACTCAATCTCACAGGAATAAACTTGTGGCGTTTTGTTCTTGCTTAAATCATCGATATAATTTAAAATATTGAACTTTTCATTGGTCCCGAGGACTAAATCAACCCCTAAGTTTTCAGCAATTTCATTGGCTTTTAATTGTGCATAACAACCCACAACAGCAATATAGGCATTGGGATTTTTATGCTGTATTTTTTTTATCGACTGTTTACACTTTTTATCAGCCTGGCCGGTTACCGAACAGGTATTGATAACATAGATATCTGCATCGGAATTAAAGGTAACAACATCAAATCCATTATCCTTGAATAATCTTGAAATGGTAGATGTTTCCGAAAAATTTAATTTACACCCAAGTGTATGAAACGCTACTTTTTTTTCTTTTCCCTCTTTTTTGTTCATCTTTCACCTCTTTTTCAGGGAGGCAAAGTTAAGGCATTTAATTTAATTTTTTTCGTTCAGGTAATCATCGTATAGCTCCCGGATAATTCCATCGGCAATACCTACTTTGGGAACAATAATTTCGTTAGCTCCCGACCATTTTACAATTTTAAAAAGCAATTCGGAAGCAGGAATGATTACATCCGCACGATCGGGATTTAATCCTAAAATTTTAATACGCTCCTCGTAAGTGTAATCTTTAATTTCTTGATAAATCTTTTTAAGTATTTCTGCGGGCAAAGGTTTTCCTTCTTTCTTTCGGGAAAGTTTCAGCAGCTTATTTATATTTCCTCCCGAGCCGATAATTTTAAGTCCCGGGTATGACTTTTTGATTTCTTTCAGTTTTGATTTTAACGTATTAAATGTCTTATCATCTACCTGCTGATTAAGAAGCCGGATAGTTCCAATATTAAATGAATGCGATATAAGTGCCTGTTTGTCAAAAAATAAAGTTATTTCGGTACTCCCGCCGCCAATATCAACATAAAGGTAAGGAGTTTCATTATCCAGCATATCTACAATACGATTGTGGTAAATGATTTCGGCTTCGGTTTTTCCGTCAATAATTTCGATAGAGATACCTGTTTTTTTCTTTATCCATTCAACCAGTTCTTCGCCGTTTGTTGCTTCTCGCATGGCAGAAGTTGCACATGCTCTGTAACGAGTTACATCATGCACTTTCATTAAGTGCTTAAAGGCAATCATGGCATCCATCATCTTTTCTTTTCGGATATTTCCAATTTTACCGGTTGTAAAAACATCGGCCCCTAGCCTTATAGGTACTCTGGTAATAGAAGATTTTTTAAATGATACACCATTTCCATTTTCAATAATATTTGTAAATAATAACCGAATGGCATTGGTTCCGATATCTATGGCAGCAAATTTTAAGATTTTCAAAACATTGCTTTTTTAGATTTGATTTTTGGGATAATCAAAAAAATAATCAACAAGGTTGTTTTTATCGATTTTTGCCCAACTGTTTGTTTCAAATTTTAACCATACAACTCCGGTTGTAGGTATATTGTCTAACGGATTTTTTAGAAAATGGTTGGCTAAATCGGTAAAAGTAGGGTTATGTCCAAATAACATTAAAGACTCATGTTGCTCATGAACACGCTTTATTAAGTTTAGCATGGTGGTTTTATCCGCAAAATAAATATCTTCATGAGGTTCAATATTTTGATAAGGATATCCAAATACCCGTGCAAAAATAGTTGAAGAATGTAAAGCCCGTATAGCCGGGCTTGATATTATTTTTTGAGGGTTTAGTTTTTTGGCTAAAAGTCTTTCGGCCATTACATAACCATCATTAATTCCTCTTTCTTTTAATGGGCGGTCAATATCCGAAATATTGCCATAACTCCATGTTGATTTTCCGTGGCGGACAATAAACAGTTGTTTGTGCATATTCTAATGAGTGTTATAAAATATCACTTGCCAGCTCGGCTAAGTAACTTCGTTCTCCTTTTACAAGATTAACGTGGGCAAAAATATCCTGCCCTTTCATTCTATCTGCCAGGTAGCTTAATCCATTCGATTTCATATCCAGGTATGGAGAATCAATCTGTTGAATATCGCCGGTAAATATCATTTTAGTCCCTTCACCTGCACGGGTTATAATCGTTTTTACCTCGTGTGGAGTGAGGTTTTGTGCTTCATCAACAATAAAAAATGAATTGGATAAGCTTCTTCCACGAATATAGGCTAATGGGCTGATTACAAGCTTTTCAGACTTTTGCATCTCTTCAATAGCCATATATTCTTTACTTTGCGATTTAAACTGGTTTTTTATCACCGAAAGGTTGTCGAACAATGGTTGCATATAAGGAAGAATTTTTTCCTGAACATCCCCCGGTAAAAATCCAAGGTCGCGGTTAGCCAAAGGAACGATGGGTCTGGCCAGAAGAATCTGGTTAAACTTCTTTTCCTGATGTAATGCAGCGGCCAGTGCTAGCAATGTCTTTCCGGTTCCTGCTTTGCCGGTAAGTGCAATGAGCTGCACTTCGGGACGTATTAATGCATCTAACGAAAATGTTTGTTCGGCGTTGCGTGGATCAATTCCGTAAGTTCTTTGCTTTTCAACCCGTTGCAAAATTTTATTAAAAGGATCGTAATGGGCTAAAGCCGATGATTTCTGTCCTTTTAAGATAAAGTATTGATGCGGTAGCGGATCGATTTTGAACTCATCCACAGGAACACCTTCGTGTGATTCATAAAGCTTGGATATCAATTCATCGCTCACATTTTCTACTGTTTCTACATCCTTGTGTATTCTGTCAATATCTTTTATTTGATCATTTTTATAATCCTGAGCCGGGATACCCAATGATTTGGCTTTCATCCTCAGGTTGATATCCTTACTCACCAATATGACTTCGGTGGTTTTGTTTTTTTCTGTTACATCTTCGGTAATAGCCAGAATACGGTGGTCTGGTGTTGGTTCAGGGAAAGATGATTTTAATTTTTCAGAAAAAGGCTTTCCGGTAACAATCGATAATTTGCCCAACTCTTTTCCTAAGGATATACCCCCGTTGAATAGTTTGTCGCCGGATATTTTGTCCAACTCGCGGGTAAATTCACGGGCATTAAAATTAATTTGATTTTCTCCTTTTTTAAGATGATCTAATTCTTCAAGAACAACGATAGGTAATACGACATTATTTTCCTGAAATTTATATAAACAATTAAAATCGTGAAGGATAACATTGGTATCAATGACGAATATTTTTTTCTTTTTTTTCATGCTTTTTCTTTTTTAGGTTAAGACAATGTAGTAATTTTTTTAATTCATTGTTGATCTTATTTTTGTTAAATTTATAAACAAAACATAAGCTATGGAAATAATTCAAGGTATTTTAACGCGTAGAAGTATAAGAAAATATTCAGAACGGGAAATTACTAAAGAACAAATCTATGCACTGGTAAAGGCCGGAATGTATGCCCCCTCAGCCCGAAATCAGCAACCCTGGCATTTTGTAATAATTGATGAGCGCGAGTTATTAAATAAAATAAGTGATATCCACCCTTATGCGAAAATGTTAAGGGAGGCTAAATGGGCCATTATTGTTTGCGGTGATGAGCAACCGGAGTTAAGCAAAGGATATTGGGTAGTAGATTGTTCGGCAGCTACACAAAACATATTGCTTGCAGCACATGGTTCAGGTCTGGGCGCCGTTTGGTTGGGGTTACATCCACGGGAAGAGCGAAAAAATGGAATAAAAGATTTACTTCAATTACCGGGCAATATTCAACCCTTATCCCTTATTTCCATTGGTTATCCCAATGAAGAAAAAAAGCAGCCCGAGCGTTTTAAAATGGAAAGAATCCATCATAATCAATGGTAAATTTGATTACTTTTATAGCGAAAAATTATTGGTATGACCTATCATGAAACATTGAAGTGGCTTTTTGATCAACTCCCCATGTATCAGAGGGACGGGAAGGCTGCTTACAAGGATAACCTGGATAATACGCTGACACTGGATGAATATTTTCATCATCCGCATAAAAAATTTCAATCTATACATGTAGCCGGCACCAATGGAAAAGGTTCGGTGTCGCATATGCTTGCATCGGTATTGCAACAAGCCGGTTATAAAGTAGGATTATATACTTCACCTCATTTAAAAGATTTTCGGGAACGCATAAAAATTAACGGACAAATGATTCCGGAAAATGATGTGGTTTCCTTTTTTGATCAGCACAAGGAAATTTTTGAAACCATAAAACCCTCATTTTTTGAGATGACGGTTGCACTGGCGTTTGATTATTTTGCGCAAAAGCAAATCGATATTGCTGTAGTTGAAGTGGGTATGGGAGGGCGGTTAGACTCAACCAATATTATTCAGCCCGAATTATCGGTCATTACCAATATCGGTTTCGATCATACCCTGTTTTTAGGCGATACGTTGGAGAAAATTGCCAAAGAAAAGGCAGGAGTCATTAAAGAAAATACACCGGTAATTATTGGAGAAACCCAGCCTGAAACTAAAC
>DATFIZ010000090.1:0-3792 GCA_035269575.1 Bacteroidales bacterium
TAGCCTTTTACCCATAAATGCGCAAAAAACCACAAATTATATATCCTATGTAAATCCATTGGTAGGCACACAAAACATGGGGCATACATATCCCGGAGCTACCGTCCCTTTTGGGATGGTACAACTAAGTCCTGAAACAGACACGGTGCCCTATGAACTCAATGGCCAGTATAACGGGGATATTTACGACTATTGTTCGGGCTATCAATACGACGATAAAACCATTGTTGGTTTCAGCCATACTCACTTTAGCGGTACCGGCCATTCCGACTTAGGTGATTTTTTAATTATGCCTGCAACCGGAGCGTTGCAGCTCAATCCCGGCACTGCTGATCACCCCGAAAAAGGGTATCGTTCAACGTTTTCACACAAACACGAAATTGCAGAACCTGCTTATTATAAAGTAAAATTAGAAGATTATAATATTATGGCTGAGATGACTGCATCCAATCGGGTAGGGTTTCATCAATACACATTTCCGGCAACGGAAAATGCCCACATCATTTTGGATCTTATTTCAGGCATCTATAATCACCAAAACAAAAACGTATGGACCTTTATCCGTGTTGAAAATGATACACTGGTAACAGGGTACAGACAGACCACAGGATGGGCACGTACCCGAACAGTATATTTTGCCATGGCTTTTTCAAAACCTTTTTACCAATATGGACAACAGAAACTTGACCAAAGTGTATATAATGGTTTCTGGCGTAAATTTGATGAAACTAAAAATTTTCCTGAGATGGCCGGAAAGAATATCAGACTTTTTTTCGACTTTAAAACCAATGAAGGTGAAAAGATAAAGATCAAGTTTGCCTTATCTTCCGTGAGTACCAAAGGAGCTTTATTAAATATGCAAACGGAAGTGCCGCACTGGCATTTTGAGCAGCTAAAGTCAGAGAGCCAGCAATTGTGGAATGACGAATTAGGAAAGATAGATGTAGAAACCCTTACACCAAAGGATAAAGAAACATTCTATACTGCTTTATACCATACCTTTCTTAGTCCGATAACCTATATGGATGTGGATGGCGCATACCGGGGATTAGATCAAAATAATCATTATGCGGAAAATTTCACCCACTATACCATTTTCTCCTTATGGGATACTTACAGGGCACTTCATCCATTGTTTAATATCATTCAGCCTTCGCGAAATGCCGATATGATAAAATCGATGATGAGCCACTATAAACAAAGTGTTCATGGTATACTTCCAGTATGGTCTCATTATGCAAACGAGAATTGGTGTATGATTGGATATCACAGTGTATCTGTTATTGCAGATGCTCTGGTAAAAGGAAACCTTAAAGGGTTTAATGTTGACCATTTATTGGAAGCCTCGGTAAGTTCAGCAACTTATAAACCCTATGATGGTCTCGAATATTATATGGAATTGGGCTATGTACCGGAAGATAAAAACTCTTCCTCTGTATCAAAAACCCTTGAATATGCTTACGATGATTGGTGTATATCACAAATAGCTGATTATACCGATAACGAAGAAATATATCATGAATTTTCAAAACGCTCGACAAATTTTAAAAATGTATATGATAAAAAAACAGGATTTATGCGTCCTAAATATACTGACGGAACGTGGAAACAAGGATTTAACACCCTAAGCACCCATGGACAGGGTTTTATTGAAGGCAATGCATGGAATTACAGTTTATATGTACCTCATCAACCGGAACAAATGATTCAGATGATGGGAGGCAAGAAAACATTTGTACAGCATCTCGACTCATTATTTACCATGGAAATTGATGACGAACACTTTGCTCATACCGAAGACATTACAAGGGATGGAATCATTGGAAACTATGTACATGGAAATGAGCCCGGACATCATATCCCCTATCTATACAACTGGACACATCAAGCCTGGAAAACACAAGAGCGTGTTCGGCATATCATGCAAACCATGTATTCCAATACTCCCGATGGTTTGTGCGGGAATGATGATGCAGGCCAGATGTCAGCATGGTACATTTTTAGTGCTTTGGGATTTTATCCGGTATGCCCCGGAAGTGAACAGTATGCTACCGGAAGTCCTTTGGTAAAATCTGCAACAATACACTTCGAGTCAGGAAAAAAACTTAATATCATAGTAGAAAATCAAAAAATACAAAATGTATATGTTCAAAAAATCACATTCAACGGAAAAGAAATAAAAAATCATCAACTCATACATCGTCAATTAATCAAAGGGGGCAACTTAACTTTTTATATGTCTGATAAACCTAAAATATAGGCAGGTTGTGAATTTTAGGCATAATAACTGCCCTCGTATTTAATACCCAAAAGATAATATTTGGGCAGAAATGAATTAAATAATTACAATAACTCCTCGTCTAAAGTTTTCTCTTCAATATCAAGCACTAAATTATCTTCAATGGTATCAAACCGGACTTTTGCTTTTAAAATAAATAGCTTTATGATAATAGGAATAGGAATGGTTGTCAAAATCGATAAAATAATAATAGCATTAAAAAAATTAGCCGGGATAATATTTAAGCTTAACCCTACGGCTGCTGCTGCAATAGTTGCAGAAAGCTGAGGCACAGTCATTAACCCGGCCAGAATCCCTTTCCTGTTTGAGAATCCGGAGAATCTCATGGCCATCCATCCTGAAAAAATTTTACTCCCTAATAATCCAACGACAGTCCAAAGAATAATATAAATATTTTCATTGGCACCAAAAAGTACCGTAACATCTGTTTTCATCCCAATGGAGAGAAACATAAACGGGACAAAAAATCCATAACCAATCCCTTCAATTTTTTTATGGAATAGTTTATCATTATCATGAAATACCTGCAGCGAAGATAATGCCATTCCTGCAATAAATGCACCCACAATAATACTAACCCCGAAAACTTCACCTACTAAAACCACACCCAGCACTGTAATAAGAAAAAAGGTCACACGAGAATCATCTCCGGGATGCATACCCCGAAAAATTGACTTCCCAATTACCGGGACAAACCAAAGTACCATAGCAATAAATATCAACACTGCGCCCACAAAAAGCGGGTAAAAAAATATCCCTAAATGCGTAAGGTCAATGTGGTCAAACAACGAAACAGTTTCAAATATCTGAACAGATGACTGATGTCTGACCAGCTGGACACATATAGCCAATAATATCAGACTGGCAATATCGGTAATAATCGTTGAGGATAAAATGGCCACACCAAACCTGGTTTTTAGAACCCTGAGCTCCTTAATAATAGGGAAAACAATGCCCACTGAATGAGAAGCAAATAATGAAGCATAAAATAACTGGCCAATAGTATCGTTTGGCCTGAACATACGAAAAACAAAAAATCCTGCAACAGCGGGTATTAAAAAAGTTAGAATACTCAACCAAACCACCGCTTTCTTTTCTGAACGAATAAGTTTCAGGTTTGCTTCCATCCCGGCCAGCGACATTAAAAATACCAACCCAATAAGCCCCATAACATCAATCACAACATACAACTGTTCCGTTGGATATCCCCGGCCAAAGAGATGATTAAATTGCTCGATTAAATTAAATAAATTGGGTCCGATAAGTATCCCTATAATCAAAATCGAAATAATGTTAGGAATATGAAAACGCTGAAGCCATCGTGGCACAAATGCCATAAGGGCCATTAAAATCAAAAACAGAATTAAGAAAGTTAGTCCGGTCATTCGATTAAGATTGAATCTGTTTTCAATTTACAGCTTAATCATAAAATTTCCAAAAGAATGTTATCCTTAATAAATGAGTTGCTCAATAGCCTTTTTATCTTTTACCAG
>DATFIZ010000091.1:0-4831 GCA_035269575.1 Bacteroidales bacterium
CTGTTGTTTTATTTGAAGTTGGATTTAATTCATTAGTCAGCCGCTGACTTATTGAAAAGCTGGAATACAGAACATTTATTTTTAAAATAAAATACGGTAGCAATTTTTAGTTATTTTTGTTAAACTTGAAATCATTTAAAATATCAAACTCAAAATAAAAATAAAATATCATGAAAAGAATTTATCTGCTCGTATTACTTAGTTTCCTTATTCAACCGGCTTTTGCACAGCAAAAGGTTGAGATCAGACAATGGATGGTAACAAATACACAACAAGTTAACCAACCAGCTTTTGCCGATGTTAAGAATGTTGATGGAGATACTTTTGATGCGTCGAACTTAATTAACACCACCCAAATTGATGATGAATCGTTGAACTGGAACTCCAAAAGTTTAAGTGACGACAGTTTGGTCTTTGCTCAACCGGGTAAAAATAATTTATTCCTGCTCAAAAGTTATTTATCTGTTAACCGGTGGACCAAAGGAACATTAAATCTTACCCTTAACTGCTTCTACAAAGTATTTATCGATGGAGAACCGGTTAAAACTAAAAACAGTGCAGATGCAAACAGTAACAAAATTCAACTTGAGCTTAATCGGGGGAATCATGAAATTATGATTAAAGCGATTACTTCGGCTGAAAATGTTAAACTGGCAGCCCAATTTGAATACGCAGATGAGTTTAAAGATTGCCATGCTACGCCAAGCTTAAATCCCGAGCGATATTTTACCATCAACGATGTGTTGGAAGGCAATCGCGTTTCATCGGCCCAAATTTCACCTTCGGGTAAATATGTATTGATTAATTATTCCGAAACCATACACGGTAGCGGTAAAAGCAAAAACTATACAGAAGTTTATGATTTGAATAACAATCAGAACATCTGTGTTTTAAGAAATAAAGATGTATCCAACTTACGATGGATGCCTAAAACTGACCGGTTATCTTATTCAATAAATTTTGAAGGCCAATCGGAAATTTTTGTTTATGCTATCGAAACCGGAAAGGAAAAATCCATCGTAGATGAGATTAGTGATTTATCAAGCTTCAGCTGGTCACCCACCGAAGATTTTATTATCTTTTCTGTTTATAAAAGGGCAGAAAAACCGGGTAATTTAAAGAGAGTTTATGGGGCTGAAGACCGGCTTCCCTATTTCAGAAACCGCTCCTTTTTATACAAAGTAGAAGTAGGTGCCAAAAAAATCACTCAACTAACTGCAGGGAACCTGTCGGCTAACCTTCACGACATAAAACCTGATGGCTCAACAATCTTATTTTCAACATCCCGAATGGATTATTCAGAGCCTCCATTTTCTAAACAGAATCTGTACGAGATGGACGTGAATACTTTCGAGCTTAACACCATCTGGGAAAACAAAAACTATGCAGGTTATTGCCAGTATTCACCCGATGGAACGAAACTATTGGTTCAGGGTGGTCCCGAATGTTTTGGCGATTTAGGCGTAAATGTAAGCGATGACCGTATGCCTAACAACTATGATGCTCAACTGTATATTTATGACATAACAAACAAAAAAATAAACCCGATTACTAAAAATTTTGCTCCTGCTATCCATTCAGCAGAGTGGATCTCTGAAAATGAAATTTACTTATCGGTAGGCGAGAAAGATTATATCAATCTTTATAAGTACTACCTAAAACCTGAATCTTTCCAAAAAATTGAATTAAACGTAGAAGTACTTGGTGATATTGATATTGCAAAAAACAATTCTATAGCTGTCTATAGCGGCACAAGTATATCAACCCCACAAAAGCTTTATTCGCTTCAGCTGAAAAAAGAAAAAAGTTCGCTTCTTTCTTTTCCTGATAAAAAGCGTTATGCCGATATTCAATTTGGAAAAACAGAACCGTGGAATTTTGTCAACAAAAATGGCACAACCATTTATGGCCGTGTATACTATCCACCCAACTATGATGAAAATAAAAAATACCCGGTTATTGTCAATTATTATGCCGGCACCTCGCCCATTGAACGTTCATTTGGAGGACGTTATCCGATTAATAACTGGGCAGCGAATGGATATATCGTATATGTTTTGCAACCCAGTGGTGCTACCGGATTTGGGCAGGATTTTTCGGCACTGCATGTGAACGGTTGGGGCTATGATGCGATTGATGATATTATCGACGGAAGCAAAAAATTCTTAGGTTCACATCCTTCGGCTGATGCTGAAAATGTAGGTTGTATAGGAGCTTCTTATGGAGGGTACACGACCATGTTGCTCCAAACGCGTACCGATATATTTAAAACGGCTATTTCGCATGCCGGTATTAGCTCCATTACCAGCTACTGGGGCGAAGGATACTGGGGATACACTTATAATGCCGGAGCCGCAAAAAACAGCTACCCCTGGAACCGGAAAGATATCTATGTAGAAAACAGTCCGGTATATCATGCCGATAAATTTCAAAATTCCATACTTTTATTACACGGTACCGATGACACCAATGTACCTGTAGGAGAAAGCCTGCAATACTATGCTGCACTTAACCTGTTGGGAAAAGATGTGGAAATGGTACTGGTTGACGGGCAGGACCACTGGATAGTAGACTATGACAAAAGAATACAATGGCATCATACCATCATCTCGTGGTTTGATAAAAAATTAAAAGGACAGCCACAACATTGGAATGAACTGTATCCGGAGAAAAATTTATAATGTATACTATTTTAAATAAAAAGAGGCTGTCCAAAAAGCCAGAAAACAGTCATTGCGAACGAGGAACGAGTGAAGCAATCTGCTGATATTCAACAAATATAGATTGCTTCATTTCCTGCCTGCCGGCAGGCACGGCATTCGTAATGACACTTGCGATTCTTTTTGGACAGCCTCTTTTATTATTTATATACAATAGTTTTATTTTTTCACGTCCAACTCCAGAGGTTTAATCTCCTCGCCCCAGTAAACGGTAGTATGTGGGAATGGGATTTCGATTCCTTTTTCGTCGAAAGCTTTTTTAAGTCTTTTGCGGTATTCGCGTCCTAATGTCCACTGATCCCCAGGAACCGTTTTTAACCGGGCTTTTATAACAATAGCACTATCATCAAACTTATCCAGCCCGAATATCTCTAATGGCTCTTTAATTTTTTCTTTGTATTCCGGATCAGTCAACATCTTTTCGCCAACTTCCTGCATTACTTTGATAACATCATCAACATTCTCTTTATAAGCCACGCCAATATCAAAAACCATGGCCGACCACTCTTTAGTCATATTAGATATGGTATTAATTTTACCATTTTGGAGAACATGAACAACTCCGGAAAAATCACGTAAAGTGATGGTTCTTAGTTCGATTTTTTCTACTAACCCTCCTGTGCCGTTAATAATCGCTACATCGCCGGCTCGAACCTGGTTTTCGAGCAAAATAAAGAACCCGGAAATAAAATCCCTGACCAGTTCCTGAGCTCCAAAACCAACAGCCAAACCCAAAATACCGGCACCGGCAAGTATGGGGCCAATATCAATACCAAATTTTTTAAACAGAATCATTAAAAAAATGGTCCAAACAATAACTTTTCCAAGACCTTTAAGAATACCCAATAAAGTATTAATTCTTTTCGATGCTTCCTGGGTATCCAAACTCTCGCTTTTAGTAGCACGGTGGATTAATATTTTATTTAACCGGCGAATAAGAATACTTAAAAATTTCAGGGTTATAAATAAAACAACAAAAAGAATAAGGATTGACGGCCCCTGGCCTATTATCCAATCTACAAACTGTTGTAAAACATTTTGCCAAAAATCCTGAGTAAAAATTTCCTTAAACATAACATTTAGTCTTTAATTGATTTATTTAACGGATTGAACATGATTTAGACCGATTAACCGATCATAGTTTCCACGAAAATCATGATAATAAACGAATATGGTATAAATATTTTCTGTTTGTACATGATTGCCATCAATATAAGTAAAATCAGGCTCATTATCTTCAACTAAAACATACCGGTAATTATAGTATCCCTGCTTTAATAACAAACGGCATTCGTATGCCTTTTGCTCAAAATTGTAGCGCATTTTATTGTCATGGGTAAAATTGTAATTGGATAAAGCACCCCAAACATAAATATCTCCATTTTGAACAGGAGCGTCCATATTCAACGTAAAATAAACATACGCATAATCGGCTTCGGTATGTGGAAAATTACTTTGAGTTACATCCACTTTAAATTGTCCGTTTATATCCTGCTTATATTCATAATCATCAAATGTTTTATCTTTATTTTCAGTTAATTGAAAATGATACCTTTGATTTGCAAAACTTATATTTTGGATGTTTTCTCCGGCATAATGGATATTTTTTATATTAAAATGATGAAACTCATTTTCGCCTTTAAACTTTAACCGGCTAAAATCATTAAAAATAAATTCATTGTTGCGGATTACATCCGGTCTGTTGAGAACCAACAACTGTTTCCAGTTAAAATTCTTTAACACATGAACTTTTATATTCTGGTCGATATCATAAAAATCAGACCCAATATATTCTACCTTAATTTCTAACTGCTGATCATTATAAAAGTAGCTTGATTGCGCCATATTTTTCACCTGGGTTTCAATTTGTGTCTGAGGTTCAATCATCATAAAACGTTTGGTAAAAACAATCTCTTCCGGAGTGGATAGTTCATAAACCTGAAGTATATAGTTTCCCGAAAGCACCGGGCTCATATACTCATTAGGAATAGTGAGCGAATAGTGAGTATAATCGACCGTAGTATTAAATGAGGATTGATATTGATCAATCTGATTTTCTAAATAGCCATCGATATACTCCGAAGGGTGTAAATCTGAAGGTGTCCAGTCGG
>DATFIZ010000092.1:0-16766 GCA_035269575.1 Bacteroidales bacterium
GGCATATAAAGCAGTATTCTCTATGAATAGATTACCTGATGGTGAATATGATGAAAACAATAAAGAAAACCAATTGGATCATTCTAAGCTTCATCCTTTTGTTAATTCTGTAGATGGAAATCATAGAGATTTATCCGCAACAGTTTCTGCACAGAATGAGGTTATCAAAGATTTAGTGAAGCAAATAGGAAAATTAAACGATGAAAATGAATTATTAAAACAAAAAATAAATGAAATAGTTGAATTATTAAAAGTTGAATGAGTTGATTTTTTAATCTTAATTTTAAATGATCTAAATATGAAAAGAATTGTATTATTTGTAGTATGCTTGTTTTATTCATTATTAATTATAGGACAAGTCCCTGGTTCTTTTAACTACCAGGCAACCCTGCGGAATGCTGATGGAGAATTAATGACTAATCAGGAGGTAAACCTGAGAATTAGCTTGCTCCAGGGAAGTGAAGCAGGTCTCTCTGTTTATACTGAAACCCATGCTGTCACTACCAACGATTATGGGTTGGTAAACTTAAAAATTGGACAAGGAACAGACCCAACCAGTGATTTCTCGATGATTGAATGGAATGAGAATAACTATTTTTTATCGATTGAAATTATGGATGCTGCCGGTTCAGGGTACATTTCGTTAGGTGCTTCTGAACTTCAGTCTGTGCCCTATTCCATATATTCGAATAACTCCATAAACTCATTATATTCCGATACCTCGGATATTGCAAGATCGCTGGATAATAAAATTTTATATTTTTCCGATTCAGATACGTTGTTTGCCGTAAAAGATCGGGAAGGGAATGTTGTGTTTGCTGTATTTCCAGATGGAGCAAAAGTTTTTGTTGACGAAACCAAAAAGAGGAATGTTGGCGGTTTTGCGGTTAGTGGGAGAGGAACAGGAAAAGGGAATCTTGATTTCTTTTCCATAACACCTGACAGTGCACGTATAACATTAAATGAGAATGCCAAGGGGCAACCCGGAGGGTTTGCTGTAAGCGGAAGAGGAACCGGTAAAAACATACTGAATCATTATTTGCAGGTAACACCTGACAGTACCCGTATTTTTATTAAAGAAGGTTTGAAAGGACAAGTTGGTGGATTTGCCGTAAGCGGAAGAGGAACCGGTAAGAGTTCTTTTAATGATATTTTTAATGTATCTCCCAATGCTTTTGCAGAAGTTATTAATAACGAATCCAGAGTAATGTGGTATCCTGAAAAATCAGCATTTTTGGCAGGGGAGATTCAGGTGGAATCTCCTGATGATGTTGGAGAGAATTCCATCGCTCTGGGTTATCGTTGTAAAGCTAGAGGGGACTGGTCACAGGCTTTTGGCTATGAAACGGTTACTCATGGCGCCTATGCTACAGCCATTGGATGGCAGGCTGAAGCAGAAACGAATTCGTTTGCTTTTGGCTACCAAACAAAGGCGTTAGGTAATGATGCGATTGCTTTAGGCTCAGGAGCCCAGGCTATTGCTGATAAAAGTTTTGCTTTTGGTTCTACCGGAATTGACTCATTGGGGATTACTACAGGTCAAAATACCAGAGCTACAGGAGAATATGCTTATGCCATTGGATTGGGTTGCGAAGCCAGTAAAAAAGGCGCTTTTGCACTGGGGGCTAACAATATTGCTTCTGGTGAGTTTTCTACAGCTCTTGGTTTTAATACTACTGCTACAAAATGGTATTCTACAGCTACTGGTGCAAGAACCAAAGCTGATGGTTATTATTCTACTGCTATGGGTTTTAAGTCTGAAGCATTAGCAACAGCATCAATGGCTATTGGTTTTGATAGCAGAGCTACAGGATATGGTTCTTTAGCCATGGGAATAAATAATCTTGCTTCCGGAAATCAGTCAGTAGCCTTAGGTGTTAGCACTGTGGCCGAAGGAACTTCTGCCACGGCCTTAGGTTTCAGAACAGCAGCTTCCGGAGATTTTTCATTAGCGATGGGTGATAATACCCAGGCTTCAGGGAGATGGTCACTTGCTTCAGGATTTGAAACCATTGCTTCAAATTTATACAGTACAGCCCTGGGAAGAGGTACAATTGCCAAAAATTTTGGGGTTTTTGTTATCGGTCAACACAATGAAGAAGTTGGAACAACTGTTCAATATCCTTTAGTTACAAACCCGTTATTTGTACTGGGTAATGGATTGGATAAAAATACACGCTCGAATGCTATGGAAGTATATTGGGATGGAACCTTAAAGGTTTATGGCGAAATTCTTAATCCCTCCGATAGTACCTTAAAGGAAAATATTGAACCTGTAGGAAATGTTTTACCAAAGGTTTTACAAATTAATCCGGTTTATTTTACCTTTAAAGATGATTTGTACGATCAGCCTAAACGGCATATTGGGTTTATTGCACAGGAAGTACAACCTCTTTTTCCCGAATTAGTTCGGACCGATAGTAATAATAAATTATCTTTTAGTTACGCCAAAATGACTGCTGTGTTATTAAAAGCAGTTAAAGAACAGCAACAAGTGATTGACGAACAGCAACAAAAACAATACGAACTGGAAAATAAAATCAATAGGCTTGAAGAAAAAATTGAAATGATAATGAACCAAATCGAATAATTGTTTAATGTTTTTCAAAATAACAGCAGGTGCTATTTAATAAGCACCCGCTGTTACTTTTTAAAAGATTTTATATCATAAAAAATATATTAATAAATCCCATTACATGTAAAAAGTAAATGATTATTAAAATAACAGCTAACACTCTGAGAATTGTTCGAATGTTTTTAATAGAATGATTTTTTTTGGTTCTTTTGATTAAAAATAACGCTATAATAATCATTATCAATAAAACGTAATACCACCAGGGTATTTGAAACAGTCTGGCTTCGTATAACTTTTCTCCTCTTACCCATAAAGAAATTTCCGGATTTGAAAACTGAGGAACATTAGCCAGCAATATAGAATAACGTCCATCTAAATGATCTTTAAATTCCTTTACAAAAGGTTCTTCCTGCGGAATATTTTTTTGTGAAATCTGATATTTATTATTATTTATAAGCGGCGAGTTTTTAAATTGAATGTTATATTTAATTTTAGATTTATAACCCGGTCCCATAAAATATCCATATTTATTTTTAGGCCTGATGGTTATTCTAATGTTTCGTCCCGTTGTCTTTCCATTCGTAACATCCGGATTCGTTGTTTTTATTATTTCAGTCTCGGGCGACTCTTCAACGATTTGCCCAAAACGCAAGATGGTGGTATACGTTTGAGATCTTTTAAAACTACTTTCTTTAACTTTTCCGCTTGTTACAAATAAGATTTTATAATTACCCGTTAACTCTGTTTGGGTAAAAAATCCTTTATAAAGTCCATGACCATCATAATTAAGGGTGACTATTTGTTCATTGGGTAATATCGCTTGGTAAAAAGCCGTGTCATTTTTTAAGAGATCAATGAATTTTTTATCAACGGAAGAATTTATATCCTCATAGTTCGTAGTGTCTGATGCTTCGTAGGTTGCTAATAAATGGTTGATGTCATCACCCGGTTTAAAAACATATGCTATAACTTTATTTTCATTCGTTAAAGGTTTATTTGCATAGGATATTTGGGTAGTAAGCAATATGGAATCACCTACGGTGTATTGTGATTTATCTGTAGAACAATCTACGGTAAGATAATGATCATCAACAAGGGCTGTAGCCATGTATTCTTTTTGAGTTTTTCCATTAATGACAATAATTAACTGACCATCATCAGGAAAACCCGGAATATTGGCAACTGGAAAATCAATATCGATAAAAATAAAATCGTTTGTTTGTTCAATAAAATTTTGAATGGGTAATGTAATGCCTTCAAAATAAATGTCTTTCACATTGATGGTGTCGTTTTTATGTATTGGAATAATGATGCTTGCTTTTGAAATGTTTTTATTTATTGGAAAGCTGAGGGTATCCTCGTCGTATTCAAGAATCCCTTTTTTACTTTCTACTATCTGAGGGCTTCCCTGGTAAAGCATGTATTGTAGCTGGTTATAAAAGAAATCAATAAGTTCAAAATTTGTTACATTTCCTGATTGTAAAGCAATTCCATTATTATTCATTGCAATAGAGTCCAGGATTTCGGGTACAATTCCAGCACCCCATGTAGCGATTGTATAATATTTAATATGATCTGTACTGTTATTTAATGAGTCACCATTACTAAGGCTGATACCATCATCTAAAATAAAAGGGGGGACATTTTGCAGTCCGTCGGTAAAAAGTAAGATAATTTCATTGGTGATGGGATTTTGATGTAATAGTAATTTATTTTTTCCATTTATTAAGCCTTGTCCCATGGCTGTGGTATATAATGGATTCCTACTGGAAATATCCGCTTCAATAAGATTCGATATCCGGGTAGCTGCTGATGTTTCAGTTATTAAATTGAAGTTAGGGCTTAGTGGGGGGGGCGGCTGAATGATCGAATGGGTAAAATAGCTGATACTGATTGAATCTCCGGCAATCCTGAAATTTTCCAATTCTCTGCTTAATAAATATACACATTTCCCCAATACATCCCAACGTTTTACCCCCTCAGAAGTATTCAGGCTCATGCTGCCGGAAATATCCAAAACCAGGGAAACTTTAACCGGTGTTCGCCCGATAGGAATTCTGAATTTATAGGTTTCCGGTGCTAACTCGGGATAAGTTGCCGTAACATTAAATGTAATTTCCGGTGGATTATATATTTTAATACTACATAACGAATCCATGTTAAGGTTAAGCGTTCCATCAGACGAAATTGTAAAAACTGCATTGTTAGCAGCTAAATCGCATTGAAAATTTTCATTTGATTTGCTGAAAGTTGCCTGCGTCCTGTCTAATCCGGATAGGATTGGAATCGTAAACGAATAACTTTTTCCGTACTCATATGCTGGTAAAGTAACGATGCAATTAATATCACTGTTATTACTATGACAAATTGCAGGGACATCAATGAACTCACTGCTCGAAATATTAATAACCTGAGCATTGGATTTTGAATAAATGAGTAAAATGAGCATGACAGCCAAAGAACTCATTCTTTTCATGAAAAATGATTTTGGATTCATGGTTTGAAAATTTAGTTAATAAAAAAGAAGATTAGAAAACAAATTACAAAAAATAATAGGATTAAACGGAATTATTAGATAGAAACTTGATTATTTTCTATAATTTGTTTTGTTTTATATATTGTTATATACTTTTTATAATATCAGGATATGAAAAAGAAATTACTTTTGATAGGTATTATCGTAAATATTTTATTTACATCTTATGGGCAAATAAATAAAAATGGAACGCCTTTTATAAAGAATTACACAAAAGAAGATTTTAAAGCTTCAGTACAAAATTGGGCTGTTTGTCAGGATTCAAGAGGGGTTATGTATTTTGGGAATAATAGTGATGGTGTTTTAGAATTTAATGGGAATGCATGGAATAAGATTAAAGTAAACAATCAAGAAGTTCGTTCATTGGCTAAAGATTCACTGGATTTTATTTATGTTGGGGGGAATAATGAGTTTGGGTATTTGAAAACAGACATAACCGGGAACTTAACTTATCAATCATTAAGTGAGCAAATAAAAGATACCTTAAATTTTAAGGAAGTATGGAAGATTTATACCCAGGGAACTACCGTTTATTTTTGTTCTTATAATTATGTTTTCGTTTTTAAGGATAAGCAATATGTTAAAACAATACCTAATGATAAAGGAGCTTTCTGGAGTTTTTTAATTGATAGTGATTTATACTGGGGACATTATTATGATGGTCTTCAGATATATTCCAATGATTCTATAAAAGGTGTTAAAGGAGGAGATTTCTTTAGAGAAAAAGATATTTTTGTTATTCTTCCATTTTCTGAAAATCAACTTTTTATCGGTACCATGGTTCAGGGAAGCTATATTTATAATAAAAAAACAGGCCAGGTTAAAGATATAGCTGATATAAATAATAATTTTGCAAAATTATCAAAAATGCTTATCGAGGGACAACTCTATAATGCAATTAAACTGAACGATAATAATTATGCATTTGCAACTTTAGATAAGGGATGTTTAATTGTTAATGAGGAGGGTGAAATTTTAGAACATTATACTAAACATGAAGGATTAATTGATAACACGATAACAGATCTGTTTCAGGATAAGCATGGTGGTTTATGGCTAAATACGATCCTGGGAATTTCATATATTGAATATCAAACCCCTTTTAGAAAATTTGAATCAAATAGTGGAATTGATGGATATATAACATCAGTAAATGTTTTTAAAGATAATTTATTTGTAGGAACATCCGCGGGATTATATATTCAGAAATTTGATCATAATCATCGGCCGTATTTTGAACTGGTTGATGTTATCGATCATTTTGTATGGGACATGTCAGTTGTTACAATAGATGATGGTAAAAAGAAATTATTAATTGCAACCAGTCAAAATGTTTTTGAACTGATTAACCCTTCAAAAGCTATTCCTGTTAATAACTTTGATTATACCAATTCATCCTGCATTTATCCATCAAATTTAACGAAAGATAAATTTTTTATTGGTTTTGAACATGGAGTTAATAGTATTGAATTTAAAAATGGGAATTGGCATCATAATAAGAAAATAAATGGGATAAAAGAGAAGATAATATCTGTAACTGAAGAAAAGAATGGAGATATTTGGGTTAGTACCGGGGTAAATGGGCTTATAAGGATTCAATCCGATTCAACCCTGGTCAGGTACGGTTTATCATCGGGGTTACCTGCTCTTGAGAACAATAAGGTTTATAATTTTGGGGATGAACTGCTTGTGGCAACAGTGAAAGGTGTATTTTATTATTCTGAGAAAGAGGATGTTTTCAAAAAATATAAAAAATTTGGTAACAAATTTTTTAAAAGTGAGGCGCATGTTATAAGACTGTTTCAAGCGAATAAAAATAACTATTGGGTAATCGTAAAAGATGACACGATAGATTCTGACGTAATTGAAAAAGTAACCCTCTTAGCGAATGATTCAGTCCGAATTTTAACCACTCCCTTTAAAAGATTAATGAAAAGCAGTGTAAATAACATTTCTTTTTCTGATACAGGAACATGGATAGCTAGCTCAGATGCCATTTTTAATTATCAGGAATCTTCAGATTTAATTCATCTTAAAAAATTTAACAGCTTAATAAATAATGTTAGAATTAATGCCGATTCTGTAATATTTCATGGAACTTATTTTGCAGATACAAATTCATTTAAAACCACTTTAATACAACCGGATATCTTAAAGGAAAAGATTGATTATAGACCTACTATACTTACCTTCGATTTTTCATCTCCATTTTTTCCTGCGGAGAATATTAAATATAGTTGTATACTTGAAGGGTTTGATGATAATTGGTTACCATGGGATATAAAAAGCGACAAGGATTATACCAATTTACAAGAAGGAAACTATACTTTTAAGGTAAAAGCCAAAAATATTTATGGCATGGAAAGCAATGTGGCAGCTTATGAATTTACTATTCTACCCCCGTGGTACAGGACATTAGTTGCCTATGTTTTATATTTTATTTTGGCTGTGATCATTGTAATTATAATTGTTAAGATATATACCCGAAGGTTAGAGTTAGAAAAAATCCGATTAGAACAAATCGTAAAAGAACGCACCGAAGAGGTTGTAAAACAAAAAGAAGAGATAGAGAAGCAGCGCGATGAAATTTCCGATAAGAACCGGAGTATTACTGATAGTATTGAGTATGCAAAACGTATTCAGTCTGCTGTTTTACCTTCCGAAGAGTTTGCAAATGATATTTTACCCGAACATTTTATTTTTTTTCGTCCCAGAGATATTGTTAGTGGTGATTTTTACTGGATGACCAAAAAGAATAATTTATTGTTGCTTATTGCTGCAGATTGCACCGGACATGGTGTTCCCGGAGCATTTATGAGTATGCTGGGTGTTTCGTTTTTAAATGAGATTGTGAACCGGCACGAAATAATTACAGCAAATGCCATATTAAATCAATTGCGTGCAGATGTTAAAAAAACATTAGGACAGGAAGGAAAAGAAGGAGAAGCTAAAGATGGCATGGATATAGCTCTTTGTATTGTCGACCTTGAAAAAATGAAACTGCAATATGCCGGGGCATATAACCCGTTTTATTTGTTCAGAAATAACGAATTAATAGAGGTTAAAGCTGACAGAATGCCCATTGGTATTTATATTAAAGAAAAGGATTCGTTTACAAACCATGAAATTGATCTGCAAAAAGACGATGTTTTCTATATCTTTTCCGATGGTTTTCAGGATCAATTTGGGGGTGAAGACGGTTCAAAATTCAAAACCAAGAAATTTAAACAACTTCTTTTGGAGATTCATCAGAAACCAATGGAGGAACAGCATAAAATCCTTGAAGAAATGTTTGATCAATGGAGAGGAAAATGGGAACAGGTTGATGATATTATTGTGATGGGGGTGAGGGTATAAAATAACTATCCACTATAAAGGTAATTTTAAACCGGTATTTTTTCAAATGCCGGTTCTTAGTTTATTTGCCGTTTTGATTGATATGCTTCTTTAATTTAGTTATCTCCTCTTCCTTCATTAAATGTTTAACTTTATAGTAATACAGAATTCTTGAAATAAAAAATGCAATAAGTAGCAGAATAAAAATAAAGCTTAAATTAAAAAAGAAAGTTTTTAGTGTAATGTCTAAAAGTAAATGAATTAACCATAACAGTAAATAACTAAAGATAATTTGAGATAAATACATCATAAATGGAAAATAAAAAATAACAGCGGTTATTAAAACAGTTATAAAATAAATATAATAATTAATATCTTCGGTTAATATGGTTAAACTTGATTTTACAGCTCCCCAGGAGATGATAAGTAATGAAATTGCTCCATGAATAAATTGATGAATTCTTTTTATCTCATTTGATTTCTTAACTTGATTATAAAATACATACAGTAAGAAAATAATCGTAAGAACCAAAAAAATAATATCAGCCTTAAAATGAGCAATAAATAATTTAAAGTCTACCGTGTTTTTATAGATTAAAAAATCATATATTGTTGAAATAAGGGCTATAAATAAGAAAAGAATACAAATCCCACGGGCTCTCAGATTATTTTTAAAACATAAGTGCCTGCTAATTCGAGGGGTAATATAATGATCAATATAGAGTTTTTGAATAAGGTTTTTAATCATTTAAACGCTTTTAGCATGTTTTCATGATGAAATTACAATTTTTTATACGAAGTAAAGCATTCTATTTAAAATTTTATATAAAAAAAGCGGCTTTGTGAAAAAGCCGCTTTGCGAACCTGGAGGGATTCGAACCCCCAACCTCCTGATCCGTAGTCAGGTGCACTATCCGTTATGCTACAGGTTCAATGTCTGTTTTAAAAATTCTCTACCAGCCCCAGATTTAAAATACTTTTCTCTATCTCTTGCTTCTATTCTTGTTTGATATGTTTCTTTATAAACAAGAATCCAAGGTTTATAAGGAGCTGTAGTTTTGTTTTTACCAAAATTATGTTCTTTCAATCTTCTTTCCAAATTATTGGTAAAACCTTTATATAATCTTCCGTCTGTTTGACTTTTTATTATGTAAACAAAGAACATCTTACTATTTATTTCTGTAGTCAGGTGCACCCTGCCTGCCGGCAGGCAGGTATCCGTTATGCTACAGGTTCAATATATATTACAATTGATAATACTTATCATATTTTATCAATTGCGGTGCAAATATATAAAAATATCTTCAAATCATATATTTTTCATTCTATTCTTTATCTCTGTAGATAATTAAATCAAAAATAATAAGGTTTACTATCTAAATAATATTTTCCATCCCAATTATTTACTAAATTTGATTAGTGTTTAATAAATTAAATATCTAAAATTAATTCCTTAAACTAAATAATCATGAAAAAGTTTATCCGATGGTTTTTCCGAATTCTTATTTCGCTGCTACTATTAATTATTATTCTGCTGATTGTTTTACCCTTATTTTTTAAGGACGATATGTTAGCGAAAGTAAAGGATGAGATCAATAAAAATGTGAATGCAAAAGTAGAGTTTACTGATTTCCGCTTGTCATTATTTAAATCTTTTCCCGATTTTAATCTGGGTTTACATGAAATGTCGGTTATTGGAATCGATAAATTTGAAAATGATACATTAGTTTATTTTCAATCATTCAATGTTCAGGTTGATTTGATGAGTGCACTTAAAAAGAATATTGTGGTCAAAGGGGTTGTTTTGGATAAACCTTTTATTAATACGACAGTTCTTGCGGATAGTTCTGCGAGCTGGGATATTGTTAAACCTGTTGAAGAGGTGTCTGACACCCTTTTGGATGAAGAAGATACACTTACAACAACAGAACCCATGGGTTATCGTGTAGATCTTCAAAAATTTCAGATTAAGGATGCAAGGTTGCGATATTCTGATGAAACCGCAAATATTGAAGCGGGCATTGACCATTTAAACTTCCTTTTAAAAGGAGATTTAGGGATGGATTATTCCGATTTGACCATTGAAACTTCAATTGATGCTATAAATGTAGATATGGGAGGTATACGTTATCTGAAAAATGCAACTTTAGGTTTTGATGCTACCATTGATGCTGATTTAGAAAATATGATTTATACTTTCAAAGAGAATCAGCTGGCATTAAATGCTATTGTTTTAGGGTTTGATGGCGTTGTTAAAATGATTGATGACGATATTCAAATGGATGTAAAATTTAATACCCAAAAAACCAGTTTTAAATCATTGCTTTCAATGGTTCCTGTTATTTATATGGAGGGATTTGAAGCATTGGAAACAAAAGGTGATTTGGCCCTTTATGGCGATGTGAAAGGAACGTACAACGAGAATCAAATGCCCAGGGCAAACCTTAAGCTTTTGGTGGAAAATGCTATGTTCCAATATCCTGATTTGCCGGAATCTGTGGATAACATTCATGTTGACCTGGATGTATATTATGATGGTGTAAATAACGATGAAACCCGCGTTGACTTAAATCGTTTTCATGTAGAAATGGCCAGCAATCCATTCGATCTTCAAATGCTTATCAGAACCTCATTTAGCGATCCATACATTGAAGGAAATGTTGATGCACATATCATCTTAAACACATTGGCTGATGCTCTACCATTAGAAGATTTGAACCTGGATGGAGAAATTACGGCTGATGTGGATATAGCAGGAAACTTATCAACCATTGAAAATGAACAATATGAAGATTTTAAAGCTGCCGGTAAATTACAAATTAAAGATTTTATTTTAGAAGGGGATGACTTACCTGCTGCTGTTAAGTTAATTGAAACAACTTTTAATTTTACACCTCAATACCTCGAATTGCAATCCCTTAATGCGGAAGTAGGAGAGAGTGATTTTCAATTAACGGGCAAAATTGAAAATTATATTCCTTATGTTTTAAGCGATGGTACACTAAGAGGTGATTTTCAATTTACCTCATCATTCATTAATGTCAATGAGTTTATGACCACCGACTCGTCTGATACTGCTAAGCCTGGCCAGACTGAAGAAGCAGTTTCGGATGAAGGCGAAACATCAGTCTCCGACTCCGTTCAGGTTGGTTCTGCAGTGGTTGAAATTCCGGATAATATTGATTTTATACTGGCTTCAAAACTGGATCATATTATTTATGATAAAATGGATATTACCAATCTAACCGGTACATTT
Organism: Bacteroidales bacterium; assembly: GCA_035269575.1. Lineage (GTDB taxonomy): Bacteria > Bacteroidota > Bacteroidia > Bacteroidales > UBA12077 > UBA12077. The sequence goes on from DATFIZ010000092.1 coordinate 11,704, forward strand.
CTGGTAAAAGATCAAAAACTGTTGATGGATAATTTAAACATGAATTTACTGGATGGTGAATTTAGTGTGAATGGTGAATATAATACACAGGATATTGAGAAACCTTCGGCTACATTAGGACTAAATATCCAGGGGGTAGAAATAGAGAAAGTGGTAAATTCATTCAGTATGATTGAGTCATTAGCTCCTATACTGAAAAACTGCAGAGGTAAAGTATCTATTACATTTGATTATAACAGCTTAATTGATTCTACGATGAGTCCGGTATTAAGCACTATTAATGGATATGGAAGATTGCAATCTGACAATATACAGGTTGTTGATTCAGAGGTATTTGATAAATTGGCCGGAATGCTTAACTTAGGAGATAAATTCAACAATACATTGAAAGATGTTAATATAAGCTTTAGCATAGCCAATGGAAGGATTATGGTAGAACCTTTTGATGCGAGCGTGGGAGATATTGATATGGTTGTAGGAGGTTCGCATGGTATTGATCAATCTTTAGATTATAATGTTGCACTGGCTATCCCCAGAGAATATTTGGGTTCTGCTGCAAATGAGGCTATTGAAGGTCTTTTAAGTAAAGTTGCATCAAAAGGTGTTGCTATTGATGCCGGTGATAATATTGATGTGAAAGCAAAAATAATAGGTACTACTACCGATCCAAAGGTTACGCTTGATTGGCAAGATGGCGCTGATAATATTAAGGATGATTTGAAGGATAAAGCACAAGAAGAAATTCAAAAGCAAAAAGAAGAACTGGAAGATCGTGCAAGAAAAGAAGCAGATGAGCGAGCTCAGAAAATTATTGAAGAAGCAGAAGCAGAAGCAGCTAAAATAAAACAAGAAGCTCGTAATACAGCAGATAAATTAATAGCTGACGGTAAAAAAGAAGCCGATGCTTTAGTGGAAAAAGCAGCCAAAGAAGGCCCTCTTGCAAAAATTGCAGCTCAAAAAGCAGCTGATGAGTTGGAAAAGAAAGCCAGAGAAAAAGCAGATAAGCTAATTAAAGAAGCTGATACAAGAGCCGATAATTTGGTGGCTAAAGCACGGGAGGAAGCAAATAAAATAAGGAATGAGTAAAATCTATAGCATATCTATTAATCCTTAACGGGAAAAATAAAAAAAGCCTTCCGAACAGGAGGGCTTTTTTTATTTTATTGTTAGTTTCAATTTCTTTAGAATCTTTTTTCTTTAATTCTGGCTTTCTTACCGGTTAAGTTACGCAAGTAAAAAATCCTTGCCCTGCGTACACGACCTTTCTTGTTAATATCGATAGCTTCGATAAAAGGTGAGTTTAAAGGAAAAATTCTTTCTACACCTACTCCGCTTGACATCTTTCTTACGGTAAAAGATTCATTTTGTCCTGAACCTCTTCTTTGTAGCACAACTCCTCTAAAGTTCTGTATTCGTTCTTTATTACCTTCTTTAATCTTGTAATGTACGGTAATGGTATCGCCTGCCTTAAATTCAGGAAAATCCTTTTTTACAGCGAGTTCTTTTTCAGCAACTTTCATTAAATCCATCCTGATATACTATTTTTTAATTTTGTATTCGTTTTTAACAGAGCGCAATATTACAAATATTTTTTGACATCTAATAATTTTTGGGGTTAAAAAATAAATGTTTATTGCCTTTTTGCGGCTGCAAATATCCGAAAAAATCTGTTAATTACAAACTTTACCTTTAGTAAAGATTGTAATTATTTATTTTTCTTATAATTAGATTCTTATTGTTTGAGAATTGATTGGCGAATAGTCTGTCTTTTTATGTGATTAGGAGTTGTTCTCTTAGTGTATTGGATAAAAAAAACCGCCATGAAATGACGGTTTTTGTGGTTAAGAAAAATTTTTCTTTTATTAATTATCTTTATACTTGAATTTATCTCCTGATTTTTCAAGAATTAACCGGTACCATTCTTCAGAATATCCCGGATACTCAATTTTAGGAGTTATGTATTTATACCCCTCAGGTACCGGACGAGCTTCTTTTTTATTGCCATCCAGAAATTTAGTAAACAGGTGTCTATAAAGTTCTTTCCAGGTTTCGACCGTATAATTACCTCGATCAACAGAGTATCGTGTAATAAGCTCAACAGCCTGTTCCGGATTGTTTTTATAGATTTCGGCAGCTGCTTTATCTATTCCTTTTACCTCTTCGATAAAGCCAAACTCTAAATCGTCCTGTACTTTCTTAATATCAGGATACATGTGAGAGAAACGCGTGTAGGCCAAATTAGAAACCTGGTTAAATACCCAAAAAGCAGCATGGTCTGAAAATTCCATAATTGAACCGTTTCCTACCGCAAAAGTTTCAGGCACTTCTGTCATTCCGCAATACATTGGGTTGTAAACCGTTGTATAGGTGTCATCTACACCAAACCAAAGAATTCCTCCAATGGGGTCTGGTAACCAGTTTCTGCTTTGAGTAACAAATGAAAAACCAGTCTGTTGGGTAGAGATAGCTCTTTCATTAAAATATGTTTCACCATCTACTTCCCAGGTCATTGGTCTCCATCGTACAATATTTTTATAAGGGCCTGCTCCAACATCTTTGGTCATATCCATAGGTGTATTTTGGTAATAATCTCTCATCATACCCATCACATCACGTACCGATAGTTTTTTATCTGGTTTAATCCATAGAGGCATTTTATTTTCAAGGTTTTCACCCATGGCATAATCTTCGTATTTTTCCATGCCTGTAGCGACTTTATTAAAACCTGCATAAACGCGTGCTTCACAAAATCGTGCACCACCAAAATCAAGGGGAGCATAAGCGTCAGAAAAGCTAAAATTTTTGTCTTTACCATCAAAATATCCCATCTCGCGTGCAAGCGCAATTACATCGGGAGAATGATAGGTAGTTTGTTTTGGATCATTATAATTATTTTCCTTTTGTATCGGGAAAGTAGTAATTCTTGCCTGGTTTGCATGTCCTGAAATATATCCATCAGGAATTTGTCGGGCTACCCAAACAGCTCCTTTAATACCAGGTCCTTTTCCAATCATTTCCATAACCCATACTTCGTTGGGATCAGCTATTGAGAATGATTCGCCTGAACTGTAATAGCCATATTCTTCCACTAAGTCAGTCATGATTTTTATCGCTTCGCGGGCAGTTCTTGCTCGTTGCAGCGTAACATAAATAAGACTTCCATAGTCCATTATTCCTGTGGTATCACGTAATTCTGAACGCCCTCCATAAGTAGTTTCACCTATAGCCAACTGATGTTCATTCATATTGCCTACTACATTATAGGTGTGCCTTACCTGGTCAATTTCGCCAAGGTATTTGCCGGTATCCCATTCATAAATTTTTAGTTTTGCTCCTTCCGGATAATCGGCTTCCGGCCAATGATACAATTCACCATAAAGCACATGCGAATCTGCTGCATACGTAATCATCGTCGAGCCATCTGTACTGGCTCCTTTTGTAATAAGAAAATTTGTACATGCAATAGATGTATGTACAAACATTGCTGCTAAGAGTGTTAATGTAATTGTTAATAGCGTTTTTTTCATAAGTTAATGTATTTATTGATTGTTTGTTAATATTTAATTTTTTATCTGGAAGAGACAAAAATAGAAAAATATTTGAATGTTTTTACGTATAAATTGAACTTCATGTTAAAGAATCGGAAAAAAAGAGATAAAATTCTTTAACTTATTATCATAATTTTAATTACATCATTAATTCAACTATTTTTTTCCGGTCGTCATCGTTTAATTTATGAACCATACCATTGGTTTCTGTTTTTATCATTTGTTGGATGATGGTTTCTTTTTTATCTTTTCCAATTCCGATATCTGATAACTTAATAGGAGAACCAAGCGATTGAAAGAAATCTTCTAAATTTTTAATGGTTTTGTCAACAGAAGAAGTACCATATAAATGCTCTCCCAGTTTGGCAATTCTTTTCGGTATTCTTTCTTTTTGTAATTTAAGCCATGCAGGATAGGCAATAGATAATGTTGCTCCATGAGGAGTATCAAAGAGGTATGATAAATTATGCCCAATATCATGAACTCCCCAATCACCCGATTTTCTTCCGTGGTTAGTTAAACCATTAAGTGCATTTGTAGCTGCCCACATAATATTAGCCCGATACTCATAATTTTCGGGTTCGGATAATACTTTAGGTCCGTATTCCATAGCCTCTTTTATGATAGCTTCAACAAAGCGATCGGTAAGTGTTGCATCTCCTTCACCAAAAAATCCTTCTAAGGAGTGTGCTATTAAATCTACAATTCCGTAAGCTGTATAATCGTTAGGGACTGAGAAAGTATATGTTGGATCTAAAAAAGAATGTTTTGGATAATTTAGGGAAGAAACAAATCCTTTCTTTTCGTCCGTTTCATGGTTTTGTAATACTGCAGCACCGTTCATTTCCGAGCCGGTAGCAGCCAATGTTAAAACGGCAATTAATGGAATCGTTGTTTTTGGTTTTACTTTAAATTTCATAATAGCCCATGGATCGGTATTATTAGCTATGGACAAAGCGGTAATTTTTGCCGAATCAATTACACTCCCTCCACCTACTGCTACAATTAAATCAATATTATTTAATTTCCCCAGCTGGGCTGCTTCGTTAACATCGTCAACCAGTGGATTGGATTTTATTCCTGAATACTCAATTACTTCTGCATTAAATGATATAAGTTGTTTAATCACCTGGTCGTATATTCCATTTTTTTTAATAGAACCTTTACCATACATTAACAATATTTTCTTTCCATACTCCTGTGCTGCTTCTCCCAGTTGTTCAACAACATTTTTTCCAAAATGTAATTTTGTTGGATTATAGGCTGTAAAATTTTCCATAATATATTTTTATTTAATTTTTAGCGATATGATTACAAATATAAAAGCTTTGTTTATAAGACAAAATATCTTTTAAATGGTTTAGAAGAATAAATATATGCTTATTAAATAAGGTGAATGATACCGGAAGAAGAACTTATTTTAGCTCCCGTTACGGTTGACAGGCAGTTTATTTTGCGATTTAACCTTAAAATACCCAACAAACCAAAAATAAGAGCTTCCTTATATTCAATAAT
>DATFIZ010000093.1:0-6352 GCA_035269575.1 Bacteroidales bacterium
TTATAACCAGGATAGTACCCGGCGAACAACACCGCAATATTTTACCCCTTACGGAGAGCATATTACAGATGGTTTTCAAATACAAAGTGACTGGAGTTTTGGCAGTAAAAATAATTTTATAGCAGGGATTGATATTTGGCGAAGAAAAATTGAAACCGACCGGGAAAAATATATTCTGATGGAAGTATTGGATGGTTCCGGGAATGTGCTGGCAACCAATAATATTGTGCGTGGTGAAACGCCTATACCAAACGCTTGTTTTGGGAGTGCCGGCTTATTTTTGCAAAATGAGCAGCACATGTTGGCTGATAGGCTAAAAATTACGTTGGGAGGCCGGCTGGATGGCATTCGTATTGCCAATGAAAAAGGATTCGATGTAGATTATTTAATTATGAATGATGTATTCAATGAATCACCACCCAACCAGCGGATTACTTTTGAAAAAAATGAAGAGTATAAACTCTCGTGGAGTGCCAATTTAGGCTTTTTATATGCACTAACCGATGCAATGGATTTGAGTCTTAGTGCAGGAAGATCGTTCCGTGCGCCATCACTCGAAGAAAGTTTTAAATATATTGATTTAGGAAACTATGTTCGGTTAGGAGACCCTGCATTAGATCCCGAAAAAGGATATTCGCTCGATTTAGGATGGAGAATCTGGAAGCCACAATTTCAGTTTAAGGTCAATGGGTTCGCTAACTGGCTTACCGATATGATTGTGGAAAAAGAAGGAGAGTTTATCTATTCATATACTACCGGTGTTGTAGATACTATTGGCGCTTTTATTAATACCAATGTGGATAAAGCCCGACTTTACGGGATAGATATGAATTTTCAGTACAATTTTTATGGAAATTTTATTCTTCATGGTTCGGGATCTTATGTTCGTGGAGAGGATAGAAAAAATAATTCCAACCTGCCTCTGATTCCGCCCATGAATGGTAGAATCGGCTTAAAATATACTTTTCCAAAATATGGTGGAGTAGATTTGATTGCCATTGCTTTTGCCAATCAGGATAAAGTGGCCGAAGGTGAAACCGAAACCAAAGGTTTTGCAAGATTTGATCTTAGAATCCGGTCTGCGGTCATCAATTTTGATTTTGTCAAACTTCAACTTTTTGGAGGGATTGAAAATATTGGTGATCGAGCGTACAGTAATCACTTATCAACGAATAGAGGGGCAATTGCTATTGAACCAGGACGTAATTTTTACCTGAAAATGAAAGTACTGTTTTAATCATTTGATAAATCCGAATATTTAATATCATTATAAAAAAATATGTTATGAAATTTTATCCCGAAAAATACAAAATAAAAGATGAGCGCATGAAGCCTTTTATTGATCCTCAGGAAATATGGGATTATATCAATAATACAAAGGCTACCAAAGAACGGGTGCGTGAAGTAATTGCCAAATCGTTAAACAAAGAACGATTAAATTTAGAGGAGACAGCCGTATTAATTAATGCTGACGATCCGGAATTGATTGAGGAGATTAAACAGGGTGCAAAAGCATTAAAAGAGAAAGTTTACGGGAATCGAATTGTACTTTTTGCTCCATTGTATATTGGTAATAAATGTACGAATAATTGTCAATATTGTGGTTTTCGTACCTCTAACAAAGAGGCAATTCGCAAAACGCTTAATGATGATGAAATTGTACAAGAAGTTGAAGCGCTGGAAGATAACGGCCAAAAACGATTGATTCTGGTATATGGAGAACATCCCGATTATTCTCCGGAGTATATTGCACATACCGTAAAAACAGTTTATGGAGTAAAAAAAGGAAATGGAGAAATTCGTCGAGTGAATATCAATGCTGCTCCTTTGGATATTGACGGATATAAGGTGGTTAAGGAAGCAGGAATTGGTACATACCAGGTTTTTCAGGAGACCTATCATCCCGAGGCTTATGCTCAGTATCATTTAGGAGGCAAGAAGCGCGATTATAACTGGAGACTGACCTCGTTAGATCGTGCCCAGGAAGCTGGCGTTGACGATGTGGGCATTGGTGCTTTGTTTGGATTATACGACTGGCGATTCGAGGTTTTAGGACTGGTCCGTCATACCAACCATTTCGAAGCTTGTTATAACATTGGCCCCCATACGATTTCTTTTCCGCGTATAAAAGATGCTGCAGCGGTTGATATTGACCCAAAATATATGGTTAATGAGGAAGAGTTTGTTAAGTTAGTTGCAATTCTTCGGTTGGCGGTACCTTATACCGGCATGATATTAACTGCACGTGAATCAGTTAATGTTCGCCGGGAAGTCATGCAATTTGGAGTTTCGCAAATTGATGGTGGTACAAAGCTCGAACTGGGCTCCTATCATAATAGTATAAACGAAGACCAAAACCTTAACCGGGAGCAGTTTACCATAAATGATAGTCGGTCATTAGGTGAGATTATTGATGAATTAATTGATACCGGTTATTTGCCTTCTTTTTGTACCGCTTGTTACCGTTTAGGCAGAACAGGCGAACATTTTATGGAATTTTCTGTTCCCGGTTTTATTAAACGCTATTGTACCCCCAATGCTATTTTAACCCTTTCGGAATATTTAGTCGATTATGCAACGCCTGAAACTGCCGAGAAAGGGTGGAAATTAATTCACAAGGAAATTAATGCACTGGATGGATTTGGGAGAGTAGATGAACTGAAAAAACGTGTGGAAAAAATAAAACAAGGGGAACGGGATTTGTATTTTTAGTGGTCTTAAATAATTAGTTGAAGCTTTAATTTGTTTACTATTAATAGTTTATGGTTCTAAGGAGGGAGAGAGGTTTTATTCCTGTAAAACTTTTTTAAAAATGTCTTTTGATTTGAATCAATAAATTTTGTAACTTGACTTACCAAAATAGGAAAATTATGGCCAAAGAAACACGAATTTTAGGAGTATTAATTATCGACCGCCAAAAAGAAGCAGGAAAAGTTCAACGTGTTTTAACAAAATATGGATGTTCTATAAAAACCCGTTTAGGACTGCATGAAACAACAGATGATTTCTGTAGTACCAGCGGCCTGATTTTATTAGAACTTACCGGAGAATTATCCGAGATGGATAAACTGGAAAAAGAGTTGGTTGCTATAGAAGGAACCCAGACTCAGAAAATGGTTTTCATGGATTAAAATTTAGGGTATTTTAATCTGTTTTTATAAGCACGAATTTTTATTCGTGCTTATTTTTTGCAGGTAACATTATAAAACCGAACAGGTTTGTTCGTAACCGTGCAATTTTAATACCTGTCAACATCTTCTAGTTTTCTGTATTTTAGCGGCTTAGGTGTTTGTGGCATTCTTTTTGTAAAATATTAATAAATCAAAAAAAACAGGTTGTTATGCTCAAAAATTATCTTACGCTTGCGTTCAGAAATATTTTTCGTCAGAAAGCCTATTCATTTATTAATGTTTTTGGTTTAGCCGTTGGAATTACAAGTTTTATTATCATTCTATTATATATCCAAAATGAGTTAAGCTATAATAAACATATTGCTGATGCTGAAAATAAATATCGGGTAGTTGAAATTCAGGAAGCTCCCGGAGTTGGTAGTCAGCATGTTGCAGTAACGATGGGACCACTGGCCGAAGCATTACAAAATGACTTCCCGGAAGTTATTCAAGCAATGAGAATAACCAGAGGCGGAACACAATTAGTAAGTTATAAGGATATAAGTCTTAACGAGCAATATACATGTTTTGCCGATACAAATGTATTCGATATGTTATCGATTAAATTGCTACATGGGAATCCTGATAATGCGTTAACGGAAAAAAATGCTGTAGTTATATCCGAAAAAATAGCCTTAAAATATTTTAATGCAGCTGATGCAGCTGTTGGAAAGGTTATTGAAATCGCTCATGAACCTTTTATCGTAAAAGGGGTAATGGAAAATATTACTCAAAATGCGCACATCTATTTTGAAATAGTAATGCCATTTGAGATTATGGAATCAAGATTTGTATGGATGCGACACTGGGGAAGTAATTCCCTGGATACCTATATTCAATTAGCTGATGGAACGAAGCCGGTAGATTTGGAGAAAAAATTTCCCGAATTTATTGAGAAATATACTTCTGATTATTGGGATACTAAGCTGGAAATGTATGTACAACCGATTTTGGATATCCATTTAAAATCAAATCATATAAAATTTCAGGTTTTTAATGAAAAACAAGGGGATATTAACCAGGTTTATATTTTTGCAGCGATTGCGTTACTAATTTTAATTGTAGCCAGTATCAATTATATCAATCTTTCAACCGCACGGGCTGTTAAGCGAGCTAAAGAAGTGGGCATTAGAAAAACAGCCGGAGCACAGAAAGGGAGTCTGATTTTTCAGTTTCTAGGCGAATCCGTCATCATTACGTTTATTTCAACACTTATTGCTATTCTATTTATCGAGCTTTTATTGCCATACATTAATCAGATGCTATCACTTAATCTGGAGATGAATTTTTATAACTGGAGCTTAACCTTAGGTCTAGTGATTTTAATATTGGTTCTTGGTTTTCTGTCGGGTAGTTATCCCGCATTTTATCTTTCATCTTTCAATCCGGTAAAAGTTTTAAAAGGAAGTGCGATAAATATGAATAATAGAAGTAACGGAAGACTTCGAAAAATATTGGTGGTAGCTCAGTTTGTAATTTCTATTGCCATTATAATATCCACATTGGTGGCGATTGCTCAGGTTAATTATTTCCACAAAAAAGACAAAGGCTATAATGATGATGCTGTATATTCCATATCATTTCATATTAACGATGATGAGGAGCGATTAAAAAATATGGATATCTATAAACAAGTGTTAATGGAAAATGCTGATATTTATTCTATTGCATTTGCATCGGGGAATACCGGTATCTCCGGTAGCCAAAGTAAGATTTATACCGCCGATTCATCGCAAAGACCCTTGATGTCAAGGTTAGGTTATGTTGATGAGGTTTATTTTGAGATGATGGAAATCCCGTTAGTTACCGGCCGGTATTTTAGTAAAAACTTTTCAACCGATAGGGAAGAGGCCGTTATTTTAAATGAGAGTGCCGTAAAAGAACTGGGCTGGGATAATCCTATCGGAAAAGAGTTTAATCCAAGATCGAATGATAGCACTGCAGCAAATTTAAAAGTAGTGGGTGTGGTAAAAGATTATAATTATTATTCTCTTTTAAGTCCGATTGAGCCTGCAGCATACTTCTTTAATCCCAATCAGTTTAGGGTAATGATAATTAAAATTAACCCACAGAAAACAGAACAGGTATTGGATTACCTTGAAAAGAAGTGGAATGAATTGTTTCCCAATGTTCCCTTTAACGGGCATTTTATGGATGAAATGTTTGAACATGAATATAAACATCAAATCAATTCGATGAGAGTATTTGGAATGTTTGCCATTATCTGTATTGTAATTTCCTGCCTGGGTTTGTATGGACTAGTAGCGTATATGGTTACTCAGCGAACGAAAGAAATTGCCATTCGTAAAGCATTAGGCAGCTCTGCTTCTCAGGTAGTAAGGTTAATCAATCTCGATTTTATTAAGTTAATTCTAATTTCAAGCATTATTGCTGTTCCTGTTGCTTTTTATTATATGACGAAATGGTTGAATAATTTTGTTTATCGAATTGAACTTAGTTGGTACTATTTTGTAATTGCAATAGCTGCTGTAATAGTTATTTCTGTGTTAACCAATATTTTTCATACAGTGAATGCAGCATTGAAAAATCCTGCCGAATCATTGAGGTATGAATAATTAAAGAATCGTTAATATTCTCTTTGTTAATGATGACTTTATACAATTAAGAACGATAAATAGAAAAACCCATTAAACAAAAACGACTTAAGCCTGTTTAATTAATTTGGATTTATCCATTGATTTTAGTAATAAAAAAATTATTACTATTTGTTTATCCAATAATTATCAGTAAATTGTATATTCATTTTTGAGTTTTAAGTTTAATGGATGATTTATTAATAAATAAAACAGCTATAACTCCATTAATTGACTTCAGAAAATCGGGGCAATTAAAAATTCAGGGAAAATCTTTGCCCGAAAATCCACAAAGGTTTTTTACGCCTTTATTTAATTGGGCAGATCAATTGACCTCCGAAAGGGTTGATATTGATGTGATCCTTGAATATATCAACACCTCATCATCCAAGAATTTAATGCAACTCATTAAGTTAATTGATAAAAATCCCGGAATCAGGCATCTTTATCTTAACTGGCACTACGAGTCGGATGACCTGGAGATGCTTGAATTTGGGGAGCTTTTGGCCAACAATTTACGAAGAGCAAAAACAAGCTATATAGAATACGAAGACGAAGAATAGCAACTTCTTTAAGGGGATTAGAAAA
>DATFIZ010000094.1:0-12704 GCA_035269575.1 Bacteroidales bacterium
GGAAATATGAATAACCAATATAGCGAAGCTGCAATGGGTTTTTCTTCTAATTTAGAAGGTATATCCTACAAAAATCGCGGCTGGTCTGTGCCTCACCTGGTGGGATATATGGAAAGCCATGATGAAGAGCGGTTAATGTACCGAAACCTAACCTTTGGGAATACATACAGCAGTTATGATATTAAAGATTTTGAAACGGCATTGAAGCGTGTCGAGATGGCTGCTAACTTTTTTATTCCGGTTCCGGGGCCAAAAATGATCTGGCAATTTGGGGAACTGGGGTATGATATATCGATCGATTATCCTTGCCGAGTTTGTAATAAACCAATTCTTTGGAATTACTATGATAATGAGGACCGTTATCGGTTATATCAAGTCTTTAAAACACTCATTCAGTTGAGAAAAGAATATGAAGTTTTTCAAACTTCTGACTTTACCATTCAGGAGGATGGTAATTTTAAATCCATGAATCTTTATAGTAACGACCTTAATGTAGTGGTTATTGGTAACTTTGATGTTACCTCAGGATTTGTGAATACTACCTTCCCCGCTACAGGGATGTGGTATGAATTATACTCCGGAGACAGCCTTAATATCTTGCATACTGAAGAGATGATAATTTTAAACCCCGGAGAGTATAGATTCTATACTGATCAGAAATTAAAACAACCTGATTTTGCTGATGATCCTACCTCTATTTTTGAACCTAAGGATTCTGACTCGGCACCTAAAGTTAGTGTGTATCCAAATCCATCATTAGATATATTTTATTTTGATGTTAAGTCAGCTAATCGTGTTCAGGGTGAATTGTTTATTTATGATAGTAAGGGACAGCAGATTTTTTCTCAGAAAATTAATCAGGATCAAATCATTGAATATAATAGTACAGGTATTCCTGACGGTTTGTACTTTTTCAAAATTGTAACAGGAAAACAAACTTATACCGGCAAGTTATTAAAGAAATAGTTGAAATGGAAGAGAAGAAAAAAATAAGTGATTCTAAAAAATCATCCAAAGAAAAAAATACTAAACTCAGCGAGCAAACGATAGAGAAGATAAAAACAACAGGTCATTTGCGCGAACATGCAGAGTTTCACAACTCATATCGTATTCAGGATGTAAAAAATGATGTAGCATTCTTGCAATATATTTATGGCAGGAGGTTAGATATCTCCATCGATGATGTTAACCAGGATTTTGTTAATCGGCTAAAAATTATGGGTCGTGATATTTATTTTTTCCTGCTGTCACTCGTTGACGATATTTCTCCTCAGTTTTATATAAAGTACAAATATGAGTTTATTCAAAAAAATATTCCTAACGCCAGTCCACATCTATTTTTCCTGGCATGGAACGGGTTGATTAAAAACGACAGTTTTCGCAGATTGTTGTTAAGAACCTTTTCGTTGAATCGTTTTAGCGATATTCTGGCAGCAAAACATATCCCTGCAATAGGAGCTTCGTTTACACGTTATCGTTCAAAATTTTTATTGGCAGTAGAGGATATGCAAATTAATCCCGGAGGGAAAATGCGTACGGTAGGACGAATATTAGACGATGGCAGTGGGTTGGTTTTACGGGAAGGGATCGTATGGTTACCCAATGGTAAAGGGATTCCTATCTATCCCCAGGCTTATGTACCTTTAAATCAAACGCAGGTAATTCTTATACGTCATGGAAAATCCGTGCACGAATCCGGCGGTGATAATCCCGAGTTTGTTGGTTCGGGGTATTGGGATCAGTGGAAAAATAACCGTAGAATAAGCGGTGCCATTGGCAATAATCTAAAACCCGAAGGAATAGAAACAGCCCGTGAGTTAGGAAAAGATTTTAAGGTTGTTGTTGATACCCTTGAGCAGAAAGGATATCCATTGTGGATGTTTTCCAAAGAACGGCCTATACAGGTGTTGGGTAGTGAGTCGGAAAATACCGAACAAACAGCACGTTACTTTTTGCAGGAAGCAGGCTATACCAATATTAGTTTTGATGCTGTTTATGGATTAAACTCCCAAAAATATGGCGCTTTAACGCATAAATATAAAAAAGAAGTTACCCAAAAAATGCTGGAGATTTATGGTGCTGGCATAGAAGGGGATGAGGATGAAAAGAAGAAAAAAATCAAAGAAATACTAAAAAACAGATTTTTCCATTATCCAGAAGGGGAATCCCTTATCGAAGCTGACTGGCGAATTGCAAGCAGCTTTGTCGAGTTGGTTAAGTCCAACCTGGGAAAACGAGTTCTTTTAGCCGATCATTCCGGAGCCTTAAGGGTTTTTGAAGCGGTTATTCGTACCCTTGATTTTGCCGATTATGCTTCAATTAAAGAAGGACAGGATAGTATTATGGCCTTAGTATATGAGCCCGGTAAAAATATGCGATACGATTATTTACAAAAAAAGGGTTTTTATTTACGAAAAAATAAATCAGAAAAGTAATGGTAAAGTTTAATTTAAATACTTTTATATTAATTGCCATACTCATACTGCTTATCGTTGTTATAGTATACTGGATGCTCAATAAAAAGATTTTGAAGTATAAAACACTTGCTATCTCTGATGATTTAGGTGTTTTTAATCATCGTGAGCTGAATGCTAAAATTAAATATTTATTGAAAAAGCCTGAAATAGAGAATTTTGTATTTATGCTTATCGATATCGATTTTTTTAAAAATTATAATGACCAGTACGGATATTCAAAAGCCGATCACATTTTACAGGATTTTGTTAACCTGGTTAAAGGGTATATCCGGAAGACAGACCTTTTTTTTCGTTATAAAAATGGGGATGAGTTTGCATTAATATTTAGTAACATTGGTGTTGAAAAAGCTCAGGAGATTGGTAACCGCTTACGACGTGTTATTGCTTATCACCCTTTTCAAATTGATGATAAATTAGTTAACATCACGATTAGTATGGGGATTACTACCTCTGTAAAAGATGATATTCCCGAACAAATAAAGCAGAGAGCCGAAGAAGCACTGTTGGAAGCCAAACAATCCAAAAATGCAGTAGTTTTATTCGAGGAGTAGAACTTTTAATGAAAAGAGGCTTCCACATGATGAGTAGAAGCCTCCTTCTTTTATTTGTGAGTCTAATTATCTATCTGTTGCTAAAAACTTTATACCCCCAGGGCTGCATTTTATATTGAGTTGTAATCTGTTCATCAGTAAAAAGTTCAAATAATTGATCGTTTTCAAACTCATTCAGTAATTCAAATTCAACTTCTTTATCCGAAAGATTCAGAATAGATATCAACTGATGATTTTCTTTTCTTCGCGAAAAAGCAAAAATATTTTCATCTGCTGTGGTTTTTATTCTGTCCATCGTTCCACCATATTCTCCATTCCATAAAGCTTTATTATCTTTCTTCTGGGTAAGCAATGTTTTGTATAATTCATTCATCGAACAATTTTTATCCCAGTTGATGGTATCTTTCTCAAAAAATCTCAGTTGTTTATTCATACAGGCTTCCTGTCCGCTGTAAATTAAAGGCATACCCGGAAGTGTAGCAGAAAGTACGGTAAATGTTTCGGTTGCTTCGCCCAATCTTTCATAAACTGTACCTTTCCATGAGTTTTCATCATGGTTGCTGGTAAACATCATACGATAATCATCGGGATTATATTTTGTTTTTTCCTTTTCTAATTGATTGGCCAAATCTTCCATACTTTTTTTGCCCTGAGCGATTTCATTCCAGATAAAATGAAGGTCCCAGGCATAAGTCATGTCAAAAGCATACTCGTGAAGCTCGGGATCATTAGCTTCAGCCAGCATAAATACAGGTTTTATTTTGTCAAGTTCGTAACGTACCTTATTCCAAAAATCGGTAGGAACCATCCCGGCCACATCACATCGGTATCCATCAATATTGAAATTTTTAACCCAGTAAATAAGCGCATCAGTCATATATTCACGTACCTCTGGTATCTCGTAGTTTAAATCAGCTACATCTGTCCAATCATCAACAGGAGCAATAATTTCTCCCTCTTCATTTTTAGTGTACCATTCGGGATGATCATCAATAAGTTGGTTGTCCCAGGCTGTGTGGTTAGCCACCCAGTCGATAATAACATACATTCCTAAGTCATGTATCTGGTTGACCAGGTTTTTAAAATCCTCTTCGGTACCGAATTCCGGATTAATGCCCAAATAATCTTTAACCGAATAATAACTTCCCATCGAACCTTTTCTGTTTTTTTCTCCAATGGGATGAATGGGCATTAACCATAAAATATCCACACCCATCTCTTTTAATCTGGGTAAATGTTCGGCAAATCCATTAAAAGTTCCTTCTGGAGTATATTGTCTGATATTAACTTCGTAGATACTTGCGTTTTTACTCCATTCAGGATGCTCAACTTTTTGATAATCAGCAATTTTTTGTTCGTTGTTTGCTTTGTTCTTACATCCATAAAATCCTATAAACATTAAGAGTAACATTGCCAGCGTTTTACGAATTAATGGTAGTGATTTTGTTTTCATGTTAAGTTTAGTTTATTTTTTACAATATATAGTTATATAAATTGTGATATATCAAGGGTTTTTGTTAAATTTACATCTTCTTGTTTTTTGATTTTTAAAGATACAAAAATTTTAAAACATTTGTGTACGAAAAGCAGACTTATTAAGGGAAACATAATATTTCTCTTCTCAAATAATAAAATTGCTAACCATTAAAAAATTTACTGCTAATGAAAAGAGTTTTAGTTGCAACAGCAGGGGGAGACTGCCCGGGATTAAATGCCGTGATAAGGGCTGTAGTAAAACGTGCTTCACAGGAAAAGGATTGGGAGGTTTTAGGGAGTATTCAGGCTTTTAATGGAATACTTTGGGAACCAACAGAAATCAAAATCCTGGATGAAAAGGCTGTTGCCGGTATTCATTTCCACGGAGGAACAATCATTGAAACGACCAATAAAGGGGGGCCTTTTGCCTGGCCCATAAAAGATAAAAACGGGAAATGGACAACCGCCGATCGTTCGGAAGAGATGATTCGTAAGTTGATGTATATGGGCGTTGATGCTGTTATCAATATCGGTGGTGACGGTTCACAGCAGATTTCTCAGGCCTTGTACAAAAAAGGGTTGAATATTATCGGAGTACCTAAAACGATTGATAATGATTTATCAGCAACCGATTCAACTTTTGGTTTTCAAACAGCTGTTCAGATAGCAACCGAATCTGTTGATAAACTGGTTACTACTGCTGCCAGTCATAACCGGGTAATGATTCTGGAAGTGATGGGCAGAAATGCCGGTTGGATAGCTATGAATGCTGCCGTTGCCGGTGGTGCTGACATTTGTCTGATTCCCGAAATCCCTTATGATATCAATAAGGTTCTGGATAAAATTAATCAGCGGTTTATACGCGACCGTGGTTTTACGATCATTGTTATTGCTGAGGGGGCACGTGGTATTGGAAAAGATATTTCACAAGTTGAAACCAATGAAGTAGGATATAAGAATGTTAAATTTTCAGGTGCAGCTTCACGTCTTGAACATGAATTGAAAGAAGCCGGATTAAAACATGATATACGAAAAGCAGTACTTGGACACATTCAGCGTGGTGGGGTACCTATTGCTTATGACAGAGTGCTGGCCACACAATTTGGGGTTCATGCCTTTCAAATGGTAATGGATGGAAAATTTGGAGAAATGGTTTCCTATCAGCATCCGAACATAACCTCGGTACCTTTTAAAGATGCCATTAAAAAACCTAACTTTGTTACCCTCGATACCGCATTAATGCGTAATGCAAGAGGTGTAGGAATTAGTTTCGGAGATTAGTTGTTAACCATATTTTTAACCACAAAAAAGCGACACCTTTATAGTGCCGCTTTTTTGGTTTAAATGAATTGAAATTTTTCCTTGAAATTTCAACTGACAATCTATCTTTCGCGATTAATTATTCAGAACCTCAAATGCATAGGGCTTGAGTGTAACAGAAATCTTCTCTTTGCTTGTTTGTTCTTTTTTGTTTCCAAAATTTGTATACCACTTTTCGGACCTGATATTTTGAGGCAGCTCAATAGGAATAGTTATTTCCTTACTCGATTTATTGAAAGCAATCAACATTATTTCATCAAAATATTTTCGGGCATAAACCATGGTATGCTCATCAGCGTGGATTAAAATAATATCGCCATAAATCAGCGGAAGGTTATTTCTTCTGAGATGGATAATCTTTTTCGTATTTTCCAGCACAAAATTTTCAAATCGGTTTAAGTTATCAAACTTCATGGGTCGACGGTTGTCCGGATCGCCTGCTCCCGGCATTCCAATTTCGTCGCCATAATAAATAACCGGAACACCGGGAATAGTATGGATAAAACTTGTAACCTGCAACAGCCTGTAGTAGCCCAGGGTATCTTCCACCTGAATATCTCTTTTCCAGCCGGCTTCTTTGTCATCCTCATCAAATGCAAGGGCTCCGCTGGCAAGGGTAATAAATCTTGGCAAATCATGGTTGCCGGTAATGTTACCCATGAGCGAGTGATGACCGTTATATTTTAAACTCTCTTTTAACGATTGATTGAGTTTGGTTAAGGGTTCTTCTTCCTTTGCCAGATTGTTTCGCATATCGAAATAGAGATTAAAATCAAACTGTCCGTCAAGCATGTCGGGACCCACATAACTTCTTATTAATTCGCGGCTGCCAAAGGTTTCTCCAATCTGAAAAAGAAAATCTTTGGATGTCTTTGCACGTAACTTCTGCGTTAAGGTTTTCCAGAAATCGAGCGGTATGTGTTTGGTAGCATCGTGCCTGAATCCGTCGATGTTAAACTCCCGGATCCAGAACATGGCAGAGTCAGACATCATCTCGGTAACTTCGGGAATAGAAAAGTCTAATGATGGGATAAATGTGTCGAACCAGGTGGTTAATCGGTGCTCGTCCCAAAATCGGATATTTTTTCTTCCGTCGGGTAAATCTAAAATCGTAACCCAGTCGGGATGGTCCTGGTAGATTTTATTTTTAATATGCACGTGGTTCGAAACAAAGTCGAGAATAATATTCATCTCTTTTTGGTGGGTGGTATTCACCAGCTGATGCAATTCGTCGGAGGTCCCAAAGCGTTGGTCAACAGTAGTTAAGGTGACCGGCCAGTAGCCATGATAACCCGAATACTTTCTATGGGGTGCCGGATATTCAATATATCCATCGAGTGGATTTTGGGTAATCGGGGAGAGCCATATCATGCTAATCCCTAAATCGGAAAAATATCCATCATTAACTTTTTGTGTAATCCCTTTAATATCTCCACCATGATAATTTGCTCTGTCGAATATTTCCGGATCCTCTACCGGTTGATCATTTGCTGTGTTTCCATTGTTAAAACGATCAACCAGCATAAAATACAGTACCTGTGCATGTTTGTCTTTGCGGGTAATTTGAGCAATATCTTGCAACACGTTTCCATCTTCCAGCGGAACTAAAATATCATTTGAATAACCGTTTTTGTTAAATGCCCACATTCTTATAAACGAACGTTTTTTGCTTTTGGCAATGGCAGGTATTTGTAGGGTTATTTTTTCATCTTTAATTTCTGATGGAATCGTAAAATTATCCCATAACGCGATAACAGAAGTAATATCTCCTGCATAATCTATGATTATCTTTTCTTTGGTGAAGGATTGGGTTGAAATTTTTGGTGCATTTTCTGCAGGATCGGGAATCGTAAGCACCGAATTATAGCCTCCAATATTGTTGCTTTCCTTTTCAGGATTTTGAGGGTCAAGCATCCATTCATCGTTAATTACCAGCTGATAATGATATTTTCCCGGCGAAAGTTTTAATGAAAATTTCCATACACCATCTTCGAGCAAAAAATCACCGGATGGTGTCCAGTTGTTAAAACTTCCCACTACCTGAACAGAATGATATTGTTTTTTATTGTCGTTAAGCTCAAATGTATAATTTACTTTCTGATCAAATAATAAAAGAATGGAGTAGGGATAACCTTCGATCCAGATGGTTAATGTTTCAATGGGTTTGGTATCCGGCGTAGGTGTAATTTGTATAAGCTCATGGTTCTCGGAAAGGTTGTAGTTGTAGCCTTTTATGGATAACGAGTCTATTTTATTGATGTTTTTAAAAATTCCGTCAAGGGCTATCTCTTGTCCCTCTTCACTTACATATACAGGTAAGGCCAGCTCATACATCTCTGACTTTTCAGGGATAGTAAGCTCTTGTTGGGTACACGCAAAGCTGAAAATAATCAAAAAAATAATGGATAAATTTTTCATGGCGAATAGTATTTTTGGTTATTGCTTAAGTTCAATAATCATGGCTGATTTTTTTGGGATATGGATTTTATTGAGATCCTTGATTTCTGTTTGACTGATGATTTCTTTTCCTGTCAGGAATCCTTTCATCACCTCCTTAAAGCGTTCTGTTTGTATGGTTTGAGGATTATCGTTGTTATTTAAAATAATCATCACCGTTTCTTCAGTATGGTGCCTGAAATAAACGTACACATTGTTTTCCGGAATAAAGTGGGTTAGTTTGCCGCTATGAATTACTTTTTTTGATTTTCTCCAGTTGAGCAGATGCTGCAAATAGTTGTATATTTCATTTTGAGCATCGGTTCTTCCTTCGGCAGTAAAACCATTTTTTTGATCATCGGGCCATCCGCCGGTAAAATCTTTACGCATTTTACCATGCGCTTCGTGCTCATATCCTTCCATCAACAATTCGGTACCATAAAGGATGGAGGGAATTCCGCGTGTTGTTAACTGAAAGGCCAGGGCCATTTTTAATTTTTCCATGCTTTGGTTTAGCGATGAAAAAATACGGGTAACATCGTGATTATCCAGAAAAACCAAGGTATTTGCAGGATTGTTGTATACAAAATCCTGTGCCAGGATATAATACAATTTCGCCATACCATCCGTCCAGGTTTGTTCTTCGTTGAAAGCCTGTGTAATGGCATAGTGCATAGGAAAATCTGTAATAACAGGGATGTTGGACGAGTAATTGTCGAAATTTTTACTGTTTTCCTGCCAGTAGGCTGTAATGGGAATTTTTTGTAACCACGATTCACCCAAAATGGTGAAATCCGGGTATTGATTTCTGATTTCCCCGGCCCATCGGGCAACCATATCCTGGTTGGCATAAGGTTGTGTGTCCAGCCGTATACCATCAATCCCTGCATATTCAATCCACCATATGGAATTCTGAATAAAATAGGTGGCTACCAAAGGATTTTTTTGATTTAAGTCGGGCATGTTCCGGTCGAACCATCCTTTTTGCTGGCGCATGATATCTTCGGATGATGCATACGGATCGGTTAGTACAGGTGACCGGAAATTGGACTGGGTATATTCTTCAAACTGATGAATCCAATCTTCAGAAGGTAAATCATCCATCCACCAGTGATTGATTCCGCAGTGATTTAATACCACATCCATTACAATTTTTAAATCTTTTTGGTGGGCTTTATTTACCAGTTCCATATATTTTGTATTATTGCCAAACCGGGCATCAATGTTGTAAAAATCGGTTATGGCATACCCATGGTAGGTGTACTTTTCCTGATTATTTTCCAGCAAAGGATTGATCCATAAAGTGGTTACTCCTAATTGATCCAGATAATCCAGATGATTGATGATGCCCTGGATATCTCCTCCATGCCGTCCGTCCGGATTTTTGTGGTCTGCTTTTTCCAGCAAGCCTTCTTCAGAATCGTTGGTTAAATCGCCATTGGCAAACCGGTGGGGCATGAGCAGGTAGATAACATCTGAATTATCAAACCCCTGATGTTGCGCCCTGTTTTTGGTTCGTTCTTTTAGCTCATAAGGAAAACTCTCAATAAGCTCACCATTTTTTTTTATTTGAATATTAATTATTTGAGGAGATATCTTTTCCGGAATTTTAAGATTCAAAAAAAGGTAATTTGGATTTTCTGTTTTTTGAACAGAATACAGCAACTCCTCGGTGCTTAATGAAAGATCATGATTTGCAATATTATTTCCGTACAGCAAGATCTGTAATTCAGGATTTTCCATCCCTGTCCACCAGTTGGGAGGTTCTGCCTTACTGATAACCTGTGCATTGGAAATTGATATTCCAAATAAAAGAATAATTAATGACAGGATATGATACATTATTTTCTGAGTCATTGATTTAATGAATTTCAAGGGAATCATTAGCATTAATAGTATAATCTACTCCGTGAACAATTATTTTTACTTTTTCATTGTGTTGGTTGTAAACGATTGTTTTTTCGTTGGTAACTTCAATTTTTATCAGTTTCCCTCTGAACTTAACAATAAACGAATATTTGTTCCATTGTGGTGGAAGAAACGGGTTAAAATGTAACGCACCATTTTTTATGCGCATCCCGCCAAAACCTTCTACAATAGATAGATAAGTCCCGGCCATGCTGGTAATATGTAAACCCTGATTTACCTCGTTATTGTAATCATCCAGGTCGAGCCTGGCTGTACGTAAATAAAGCTCGTAGGCTTGTTCTTTATAGCCTAGTTTTGCTGCTAAGATAGTATGTACACAAGGAGATAATGATGATTCATGAACGGTTAACGGCTCATAAAAATCGAAATTTCGTTTAATCGTATCTTCATCAAAATGATCTTCGAAAAAATATAATCCCTGCAAAACATCAGCCTGTTTAATGTAGCAGGAACGTAAAATTCGATCCCACGACCATTTTTGATTGATAGGCCTTTGTTCCGGATCAAGCTGCTCGACAGGAATGATCTCTTTATCCATAAAACCATCCTGCTGGAGGAAAATATCGAGCTCTTCATTTTCGGGAAGATAAATATTATCAACAATATTGGTCCATTTGCCTGCTTCCTTCAGCTCGTTGAAATGAATTTTTTCTTTTAATTTTTTATATTTTTCAGGTGCTTCGGATTGTACCCTGGCAATCATTTTTAAGGTATATTCAAGACACCATCGGGCAATGGTATTGGTATACCAGTTGTTATTTATATTGTTTTCGTACTCGTTGGGTCCGGTAACGCCTAAAATCACATACTGTGTTTTCTCTTTGGAGAAATTAACCCTTTGTGCCCAAAAACGACTGATGGCAATGAGTACCTCCAGCCCGTAATCCTCGATGTACGTTTCATCGCCTGTATAGCGGGTATAATTGTAAATAGCATGGGCAATTGCCCCGTTACGGTGAATCTCTTCGAACGTAATTTCCCATTCGTTGTGGCACTCCTCACCATTCATAGTAACCATTGGATACAATGCAGCACCATCTTTAAAACCTAATTTTTCGGCATTCTCAATGGCTTTGGGTAAATGGCGGTATCGGTATAACAACAGGTTTTTGGCTACTTGTTGTTCCGATGTCCTCAAATAAAAAGGCAGACAATAGGCTTCGGTATCCCAGTAGGTACTTCCTCCATATTTCTCGCCGGTAAAACCTTTGGGTCCGATATTTAAACGTTCATCATCACCTGTGTAGGTCTGGTTTAGCTGGAAAATATTAAATCGTATGCCTTGCTGACCGGCAACATCACCTTCAATTTTTATATCGCTGGTTGTCCATTTTTTTTTCCATGCGTTGGCATGTTCCGTAAAAAGTTGATCAAACCCTTTTTCTGTAGCTAACTGTAAATTATTGTTGGCTGCGATGGTTAGTTGCTCCTTGTCATGATTCTCTGAATGAGTAATAGAAGCAAATTTATAAATGGCTATCACATCGTCTGTTTTACAATCAACAGAAACTCGCTGACTCAGGTATTTCTTTCGTTTGTTTTCTTTTACCGTATTTTTTATTTCGGTATTGTTTTTTTCAATGCTGAATTTCATGCTGGTGCAAACATGAAAATCGAGTTTTTTGGTTTTTGCCGTTACATAAGCTTCGCCTGGTCTGCTTTCGATACCTACTTCCTTCCAGAATTTTTCTTTGTAGTTGGCGTCTTCGTTAATCACATCCGCATCAACATAAGGTTCAATGGTTATTTTATCATCAATATCAACACATCTGATTTGATATTTAATACAACCTAATTCGTTTTGGGTGATGCTTAAAAATCGTTTGGCCGTAACTTCTATGGCTTGTCCATCGGGAAGTTCGGCGTAGAAGCTACGTTCTAAGCAGCCTTGCTGCATATTTAATACCCGGCGGAAATTTTTAACTTTTATCTTCGCCAGGTCAAGCTCGTGTTTTCCTACCCAAATATTGATTCCAATCCAGTTGGGTGCATTAAGCACTTTGGCAAAATATTCGGGATAACCGTTTTTCCACCAGCCTACTTTTGTTTTATCGGGATAATAAATACCTGCTATATAATTTCCCGGTAAGGTATCGCCACTATATTGTTCTTCAAAATTAGCCCGTTGGCCAATATGTCCGTTTCCTAGCGAAAAAATACTTTCCGATGATCGCTGATTTTCAGGATTAAAACCTTCTTCGATTATACACCATTCATCATGTTTAAGATATTCGTTCATTGTGAAGGATTTTTATGATTTTAACTATTTTCAATTATTGAGATGTTTACATTTTGAAAGCCGGGAATCACCTTGTCTGCTTTGGGTAAGTTTTCCGGTTTTCCCACACCGATGGTTTTCATTCCGGCATTTTTTGCCGCTTCGATACCCGATTCAGCATCTTCAAAAACCAAACACTGTTCGGGTGGAATATTTAATTCCTGGGCTCCCTTTAAAAAAACTTCAGGGTCTGGTTTTGAGCGGCTGATTTTTGTTCCGTCCACCACCGCATCAAAG
>DATFIZ010000095.1:0-11045 GCA_035269575.1 Bacteroidales bacterium
ATTAGAACAACAAGATGAAGTAGGGATGTTAGCCAAAGCCCTCAATCGAATGGTTGTTCAATTGCGGGATATTGTTGAAACGGTTGATTTAAGTGCTGATAACATAGCTTCGGCAAGTCAGCAAACAAGTTCCGGTTCGCAACAATTATCACAAGGAGCCAATGAACAGGCATCATCAGCCGAAGAGGTTTCTTCGTCTATGGAAGAGATGGCGTCTAATATTCAGCAAAATACTGATAATGCACAGCAAACAGAAAAAATATCTGTAGAGGCATCTGAAGGTATCAAAAAAGTAGCAGAAGCTGCTCAGGAAAGTCTGGAATCGATTCGACAAATTGCCGATAAGATTACTGTAGTCAATGATATTGCTTTTCAAACCAATATCTTAGCTTTAAATGCTGCTGTTGAGGCTGCCCGTGCCGGTGAACACGGTAAAGGATTTGCTGTGGTAGCTGCCGAAGTACGTAAACTGGCCGAAAGAAGTAAAGTTGCTGCCGATGAAATTGTCGGATTATCTAACAAAAGTGTTAAAGTTACAGAAGATGCCGGCGAGTTTATGATGGAAATAATTCCTAATATTGAAAAAACGGCCAAGCTGGTTCAGGAAATATCAGCAGCCAGTATGGAGCAAAATTCAGGGGCTGACCAGGTAAATAATGCCATACAGCAATTGAACCAGGTAACCCAGCAAAATGCTGCCGCATCTGAAGAATTGGCAACAAGTTCTGAGGAATTATCCAGTCAGGCTGATCAGCTGAAAGATAATATTTCTTATTTTTCAATTGGGAAAGAGATGAAAAAACAAAAGATTAGTTTTAATCAGAATGCAGCAAAAGAAAAAAAGGATAGTGCCGATAACATAGGAACAAAATCTTTAAAAAATAAAGACAAGGATAAAAAATCATCAGGGATTGATTTAAAGATGTATGACAAAAGAAATATGGATGACGAATATGAAAACTTTTAAAAATGGGGTATTTTCATAGTTGATTTTTAGGTTAGGGTATCAAAATGCTGTGCATTTTAGACCAATTTAGGGGGATTGCCCCATCCCCCTTTTTTATTAAGTTGTTTTATTTTTAATTCAATGGTAGACCAAACATTAAACCAGATTTTTAATGCGAAAATGACTTCCGATGATTTTAATCGGTTAAGCAGATTTATCTTTCAGCAGTCGGGCATTAAAATGCCTCCGGTAAAAAAAGTGATGCTTCAAAGCAGACTTCAGAAACGATTACGGGAGCTTAAAATTACTTCGTTTAAAGAATATGCCGATTTTGTTTTTAGCGATGACGGTCAAAAAAAAGAGCTTATCCACATGTTGGATGTGGTTAGTACCAATAAAACTGATTTTTATCGGGAACCCATACATTTTGATTATTTAACAGAAACGATTCTTCAGGAATTGAATGTTACAGATCGGCTGAATAAAAATTTTAAAGTATGGAGCGCCGGATGTTCAAGTGGCGAAGAGCCCTATACAATTGCAATAACATTAAATGAATTTAAGCAAAACTATCCCCGGTTCGATTATACCATAATGGGTACTGATATTTCTTCACAAATACTTCAAAAAGCTGTATTAGGTGTTTTTAAAGAAGAAAGAATAATTAATATCCCGCTGGAGATAAAGAAGAAATATTTTTTACGAAGTAAAGATCGTATCAATAAAACGGTGCGTGTAATTAAGGACTTAAGGGATAAAGTGAAGTATCAACGATTGAATTTTATGGATGAAGCCTATAATATCTCCGATGTTTATGATGTAATATTTTGCCGTAATGTTTTAATTTATTTTAATCGGGATACACAAGAGCAGGTAATTAATAAGTTGTGTAATAAGCTTAAAAAAGGAGGCTATCTATTTATCGGTCATTCCGAATCAATTTTAGGAATGGATGTTCCGCTTCAACAGATCAGACCAACCATCTTTAAACGAATTTAAAAACGATCATAAAAATCTAACTCATGAGCGAATTAACCGACCAGGAACTGATTGATGAACTGAAGAAACGGTTTCATCAGAATAAAAAAGCCCTGAAAGAAGTTCAGGAATTGAACCACGAACTTAATAAAGTGAATAAAAAGCTGGAAGAGTCTGAAGCCCTGAAAAGTCATTTTATTTCAAATATTACCAATGAAATAATTAATCCTTTTGCTTCAATACTTGCTTTGTCGAAAAATATATTATCGGTGGAAAAAGAAAACTGGAAAAAGGTATTTTCTATGGTTTCTTTAATCTATTCCGAAGCTTTTAATCTTGATTTTCAATTAAGGAATATTTTTGTAGCCGCTAAAATTGAAGCTGGAGAAATTTTTCCGGAAATATTAAATGTTGATGTAAGGCATTTACTCGAGAGTGTAACAGATTCGTTTAAATATGAATCCAAAAAGAAAAAAATAAACCTTGATCTGCAATTTGAAATTCCTAATTCAGAAGAAAAACCTTTTTTCTTTAAGACCGATCCTGAAAAATTACGGTTAATTGTATCAAACCTTGTAAGTAATGCTGTAAAATTTAGTTTTGAAGATGACAAAGTCATTATCAAAGTGTGGATTGATAACAAAAATTTAAAGATTTATGTACAGGATTTTGGTTCTGGAATATCAAACGAGAATCAAAAAATTATTTTCGACCGGTTTAAACGACTGGATTCCGGAATTAATTCAGTAAACCGTGGGCATGGGTTAGGATTATCTATTAACAAAGCGCTTTTAGATTTGTTAAACGGTGATATTGAGATTGAAAGTGAACATGGAAAAGGAGCCAAGTTTACCATAACAATCCCCGAAATAGAGTCAGATATTAGTGGTTTTGCTTTTGATGGAAATGAAATGTTTTTCGATGAGGATAAAACCTTAGATGATACAGAAGAAACGTTTTAGAGGTAATTTTTGAAGATGAATAATTATAATTCACATTTTTTATTTCCATCGGCATTGTATGCCAGCAAGGAACCTTTTCAGATAAATACTATTTTGGGATCCTGTGTAGCAGTATGTCTTTATGATCCGGTATTAAGATATGGGGGAATGTGCCACTATATGTTGCCTTTATGGAATGGAGACGGATTGGCTTCGCCAAAGTACGGAAATATTGCTATTGAAAAGTTATTGGATAAAATGATAAATTTTGGGAGTAAGAAACATAACATCAAAGCTAAAATTTTTGGTGGAGGAGAGGTTATTGAAACCAAAAGCCCACAGTTTAATATCGGACAAAGAAATATATCATTGGCAAAAGATATGCTTGCCGAGGCGAATATCCCTATTGTCAGTTCTAGTGTAGGAGGGAAATTAGGTAGGAAAATTATCTTTTTTACGGATAGCGGTGAAGTTAAACAACGCTTTGTCCAAAGACAAAACAATAATATTATTAAAAAATAATGAGCTGAGATTTTATATTTTTTTTGTAGTTTTAATCATCTGTCATCTAATTCATTTAAAAAATGTCAAAACCGAGGATTAAAGTTTTAATTGTTGATGATTCAGCTGTAGTACGGCAAAACCTTACCGAAATTATAAATTCTGATTCGGACCTTGAAGTAATGGCTACCGCGTCAGATCCATATATTGCTGCCAAAAAAATTAAAAATGAAGTTCCGGATGTAATAACCCTCGATATTGAGATGCCTAAGATGGATGGACTGACTTTCTTAAAAAAGATTATGTCACAGCACCCAATGCCTGTTGTAATCATCTCAAGCTTAACAGAAAAAGGTACTGAAACAGGATTGAGAGCTTTAGAGTCTGGGGCTTTAGAAATTATCACCAAACCTCATATGTATACCAAAGAGTTTATCCTGGAATCGAAACTCAGAATCTGTGATGCTATAAAAGCTGCTGCTCATGCTAAATTAAAACGCCGGAATATTACTCCCTCATCCATACATGTAGAGCCAAAACACACGGCTGATGCTATATTACCACCATCTCTCAAACAAAGCATGATAAAAACAACCGAAAAAGTGGTTGTTGTTGGAGCATCAACCGGAGGAACAGAAGCACTAACCGATTTTCTTACGGTTTTACCGCCCGACTCTCCGGGAATTGTTATTGTGCAGCATATGCCCGAAAAATTTACTTCATCATTTGCTAACCGCTTAAATGAAATTTGTAAAATAACCGTCAAAGAAGCTGAAAATAATGATACGATTATTCGGGGCAGGGCGCTTATCGCCCCGGGAAATTTCCATACCCTGGTAAAAAGGAGTGGTGCACGATATTTTGTTGAAATTAAAGAAGGGCCTTTAGTTAACCGACACCGTCCGTCGGTTGATGTATTATTCCGCTCAACAGCCCGTTATGCGGGGGCAAACTCTGTTGGGATTATCATGACTGGCATGGGTGATGATGGTGCAAGAGGACTGCTGGAAATGAAAGAAGCCGGAGCAAAAACCATTGCCCAGGACGAACGTTCATGTGTGGTTTTTGGTATGCCAAAAGAAGCGATAAAAATTGATGCAGTTGATAAAATTCTTCCACTTGAACATATAGCATCATTTATGTTAAAAGCAGCGCATTAAATTTATAGTCATTTCCTGCTGTAAATAAGCTAACTAACATTTATTTAGAAACTGTATGGGATTATTATCGTATTATCTTTGAAAAAATTATATATTGGGGAACAGAAATTTGTTGAAAAGATTTATTATTTTTAATTTCTCAAAAAATATATACCTTTTTTATGAAAGATAAAAATTCACAAAGTATTGTTTTTAAGTATACAATTAGTGGTTTCATTATAGGATTAATAACTGTTCTGTTTATCTTAACCGTTGATTTTTTTATTAAAAAAGTTAGTTTCTCAGAAGTTTTGGAGATCCATAAAAATAATCCGGTTTATTTAATTTTAGATTTATCTCCATTTGTTTTGGCTTTTTATGCCTACCTGATTAGCCGAAAATATGCTGATACCTCACAATCTCTCCATAAAGCATTAAAACAGGAATTAGATAAAAACCAACGAATTTTTCGATTTGTCGAGAAAATCAGAATGGGAAATATTGATTCAGAATATAAAGTGCAGGGACAGGATGATGTGTTAGGACAATCTATTTTAGATTTACGTGATAATTTAAAGAAAAATAAAGAGGAAGAAGAACGAAGAAGAAAAGAAGATCAACAAAGAAACTGGATTGCGGAAGGATTAGCAACGTTTGGCGATATTTTACGAAGAGATATCGATAATATTGAAGAACTTTCCTACAATTTAATCAGTAATCTGATTAAATATATTGATGCGAACCAGGGAGCATTCTTTATTATTGAAGATGAAGACGAAGCCGATACTCATTTAAAAATGACGGCTTGTTATGCTTATGAACGACGAAAATATGCTGATAAGAGGCTCGAGTTAGGCGAAGGAATTGTTGGTGCAGCCATTTTAGAGCAGGAAACGATTTATATGACTGATGTTCCTGAAAGTTACGTAAATATAACCTCGGGTTTAGGCAAAGCAACACCTGGTTGTTTGCTCGTTGTTCCTTTAAAAATAAATGAAGAAGTTCATGGAGTAATTGAAATAGGAGCTATAAATCCGATAGAAAAACATTCACTAGAATTTGTTGAGAAGGTAGCTGAAAATATTGCATCTACGATTTCGAATGTAAAAATCACTTCCCGTACGGCAAAATTATTAAAGGAGTCTCAACAACAAGCCGAGGCATTAGCTGCGCAAGAAGAGCAGATGCGCCAAAACATGGAAGAGCTGCAAGCTACACAAGAAGAAGCAGCACGTCAGAGTGAGAAGTTTATTACATTTACCAATGCTGTTAACCATACATTGCTGAGAGCTGAATACGATCCTGATGGTACGTTGATTTATGCTAATACAAAATTTCTTAAAAAATTAGGGTATGAAAAAAATTCAGAAGTAGAGGGCAAAAATATTTCTTTGTTTATCAATGAAAAAGACAGGAGCTGGTTCGATAAGTTATGGACAAACTTAGCTAACGGAGGGAAACATTTTGAGGGGGATATGAAACATGTTACCAAACAAGGACGTGATTTATGGACGATATCTACTTATACTTGTATGAGAAGTGATGATGGAGGCGTTGAGAAAATTTTATTTTTGGCTATTGATACCACAGAACAAAAGAAAAAATCGCTTGATTACCAGGCTCAAATTGATGCTTTAAATAAATCAAATATTAAGGTGGAATTTTTACCTACCGGCGATTTGCTCGAATGCAACAAAAAGTTTATCGAATTAATGACATACCCCCTTTATGAACTTAAAGAGAAAAGTATTTTTGATTTTGTCGATAAATCTGATTTGAATAAAATAAAAGAAATCTGGGAAAAAGTTGCCCATGGCGACAGCTGGGAAGGAACGCTGAGACAAAAGACTAAAGATCATAAAGATGTATGGGTACATGTATCATTGTCTGCTGTTAAAGATATGTACGAAGATATTTCAAAAGTAATATACATTGCCAATGATATTACCAATGAGAAGTTAATGGAAATTGAAACCCAAAAACAGACTGAGCTTCTGAAACAACAGGAAGAAGAATTAAAGCAATCCAGAATTGACCTGAAATCACAATTGAAAAAAGCTCGCGAAGAAGTAAAACAGCAGTTTAAAGAAATTGAAAAAGTGCAGAAAAGAACTGAACGTACACTGGAAGGTGCTTCTGATGCGATCTTAACTTTTGATCAACATGGTGTCATAAAGTTCTTTAACAAAGCTTCTGAAGAGCTATGGGAAATTGAACGGGATATTGTCCTGGGAAGAAAGATAAGTAAGCTGTTTCCTAAAGATAAGTATGATGACGAATTTATTAAAGCATTGCTTGACCCGAAAGCCGAAAAAATGGTGGGCGAACGAAAAGAGGTAACGATTCAAAGTATCAAAACAGAAGAAGAAAAATCCGTCATTATCTTGTTATCCATGGCACGATTGGAAGATGAGGTATCCTATACCGCTTTTATACAAAATATTTCGGTAGACTTGTTTTAAACTTTTGTAACCGGTTTTTTCGTAGGAAGGGTAAATGAAAAAGTGCTGCCTTTTCCGGGGGTGCTTTCTACTGTTATTTTTCCTCCATTTTTCTCAACAAACTCTTTACATAAAATTAATCCTAAACCCGTTCCTTTTTCTTT
Source organism: Bacteroidales bacterium (assembly GCA_035269575.1). Taxonomy (GTDB): domain Bacteria; phylum Bacteroidota; class Bacteroidia; order Bacteroidales; family UBA12077; genus UBA12077. Next base: position 7,111 of record DATFIZ010000095.1, read on the forward strand.
TTGTGTTCCGGACGTAGTATAACTTTCATCTATCCGAAATAGCTTGTGGATATTATCCTGATCAATACCTACTCCGTTATCTTGAATAAAAATTTTAATATACTCAGGGAAAGATTTGCTTTTAAGCTTTACATAACCACCGTTATTTGTGTACTTTATGGCATTTGATATTAAATTACGAATAATCGTATGTACCATGTTCTGATCGGCATATACTAAAGTGCTACGGTCAATCTCCGAAATGGTGCTGATATTTTTAGTATGAGCTGTAGAATGTAAAAGTTCAAGATTGTCATCAATGATTTTTTTTACATCAATCATTGCAGGTTTATACTTTAATGTACTGGTTTGTGTTCTTGACCAGTCCAATAAGTTTTCAAGCAAACCGTAGGCCAACTTTGAGCTTTGGTGGATTATTTGTACAAATTGTTCAATTTTATTCTTGTCGTATTTATGAATATTTGTGGCAAGTAGTTGGGTAAATCCGATTAAATCATTAAATGGATTCTTTAGATCATGGGCAATAATAGAGAAAAACTTATCTTTGGTGGCATTTAGCTCTCTAAATTTTCTTTCTGAGTTCTTTAAAGTTTCTTCGGCTTTTTTCTGGGCTGTAATATCTGTAAAAACGCAATGGCTTCTCAGAAATGTGCCATCGTTAGCATATTCTACTTTACCATTATACCTACCAAAAATTAAACCTCCATTCTTCTTTTTTAGTTTAAACTCAATATTTCTGACTTCTCCTTTTTCTTTAAAATCAGTAAATATTTTATCAAATTTAGATTGATATTCATCGTCAAGGATAGATTTAAAACTTTTACCTATTATTTCATCGTAGCGATATCCCATGGTTTGTTCCCATGCCGGATTTATATCCATTATAATTCCTTTATTGTTAAGCGATTGGTAGGCAATCGGTGAGTTTAGGAAAATCTGCCTGTAATGGTATTCTTTGCCTGTTAATGCACTAATTTTATTCTCCTGCTCGGTAATATTTACAGCTAAGCATCGCAAGGCAACAACCTTTCCATTTTCTTTAATGGGATAATTATGAATTTTTAAAATGATTACCTCTCCATGCTTAGTGAGCATTTTGTAATGATTCCCGGTAATATGATTTCCTTTAAAAACTTCATTAAAACTGCTTTTAATTCTGGAAATATCCTCCGGAGCAAAAAAATCTTCTAATTGTAATCTTTTTCCAATTAATTCTTCCTGTTTATAACCGGTAATCTGTTCACTTGAAGCATTGATGAATTTGAGGGTTAAATCTTTATCAATTTCAAAGATAACTTCAGGGAATGAATTTAAAAACTCCATTTATTTAATCATATGTTTTGGTTATACTCCTATCAATGACGAACAATGACGAATGAAACGAAAAGGTTTAAAACTATTTCGTAAATGTTTTGTCTAATGATTCGTCAATATATAAAAAGGAAGATAACAATGAAATAAATGAGAGAGTAATTTATTAACAATATAATAATCCGTTTAATTCATTATCGAAAAGCAATAAGAAAGAAAAATTTCTTTAAATGATTAGTCGAAAAATAGATTATTTTTGGGAAAAAGTTCGATTAATTAATCTATTTATTTTAATGAAAACAGAAGTTGAATTAATGACTGAAAAAAATCAGCAGGAATATGCTGGTTTTTATGATGAGCTTAACTTTATAACCCCAGAGCAAATCATTGAAGCATCAAAAGAACGAAGCTCACGCTTAGAATCGATAGAAGACTCTGTTCAATGGGGGTTTAATCAATCAAAATTGGATTGTAAGAATATTTCTACCGGATGTAAATTATGTGGTGAAGGCTCCTGGTCGTGTCTTTTTATTAATGGGGTTTGCAATGCAAACTGTTTTTACTGTCCTGCCGAACAAAAAGATGAATCGGTACCTACAACCAATACAATAGAATTTCCAACGGTTGAAGATTATATTGCTTATATCAAAAAGTTTGGTTTTAAAGGAGTTAGTATTAGCGGCGGTGAACCTTTATTAACCTTCGAAAAATCATTAGCATATATTGAAGCCGTTCGTAATGAAATTGGACCTGCAATTTATATCTGGATGTATACCAATGGTAAGTTAGCTACCAAAGAGAAGCTGGTAAAATTAAAAAATGCCGGGTTAAACGAAATTCGGTTCGATTTAAGTGCAGTAGATTATAAATTAGATGCTTTAAAGCTGGCTGTAGGTGTTATTGACCATGTAACAGTAGAAATTCCATCCATTCCTGAGGATTTTGAGCAATTGACCCAGTTGATTAAAGACTTAAAAGCCATTGGCATAGATTTTTTAAATCTACATCAAATCAGGTGCACTCCCTTTAATTTTAAAAAACTAATTAAACGGGGATATACATTTTTACACGGACCAAAGATTGTTGTGCTTGAATCGGAGCTTACAGCGCTTCGCCTCATTCAATATAATATCGAGAGTAAAATTAACTTCCCTATTAACTACTGTTCATTTATTTATAAATATCGATATCAGAATCGGGCGGCCAGGATACGTCATGCTCGTGAAATTTCCAATGCGTGTGATGAAATTACCAAAACAGGTTTGATTCGTACTTTGAATGTTAAGGATACTCCGGAACGAATTAATCATTTGGTTGATATAATAAAGCGGCAACATAAAGATCCAAATCTTTGGAGTGTAAACTACCATAAAGACACACTAACTTTTCATAGTTGCTTGTGGGATTTAGTAACAAAAGAGAATTTGACAATCGAGATTAATTATTATTCTACCGGTTTATGTCCTTCCATTTCTTATCATTATCCGTTTAAGGAAATTAAACTAAATGGAAGAAAAAAAATTTATATAGAAAAAGGATTAACCCATAAAGTATTTCTTGAAAATGATTTAAAGCAAAAGGTATTTGAACGATTTTTTATCCAATCGTTAAATTGCGGATTGAGTAAAGAAAAGTTGATAGGTGAGATGTTGGAAATGGGAATAGATAAAACTGACAAAGATGATTATATCAATTTGTTTACTAATGTTTTTGATTTTGAGCTTTTAGATTATGGTTTATATCCTTATTATTAGTAGTTTTAAAGATTAATACTTTTATTGTTTATGAAATTTGCAAAGAATAAAACCAACAGACAGTTTGCCACTGATTTAGATAAAAATGATAGGTTAAAAAATTTACGTCATAGGTTTTATATTCCTGAAAATAAAATTTATTTCGATGGAAATTCGCTCGGTCTGCTCTCGAAAGATGCTGAGCAATCATTAAACCGGGTTTTAGATGAATGGAAAAATCAAGCCATTGGGGGATGGTTAAACGCCCAACGTCCCTGGTTTTATTTTGCCGAACAAATAGGGGAAATGGCAGCTAAAATTGTGGGGGCAAAACCCGAAGAGCTAATATTAACCGGAACCACAACGGTAAATATTCATGCTTTAATCAGCACCTTTTATCAACCTAAAGGGAAGAAAACCAAAATTTTAGCTGATGAACTCAATTTTCCATCGGATATTTATGCGTTACAGGGGCAACTTAAAATCAAAGGATTTGATCCTAATAAACATTTAGTGCTTGTTCCATCTGATGATGGAAATTTGCTTGATGAGCAAAAAATTGTTGAGATGATGACCGATGAGGTAGCTGTTGTATTTTTGCCCTCGGTTTTGTACCGTAGCGGGCAGTTGCTTGATATGGAATATCTAACCAACGAAGCCCATAAACGGGATATTGTTATTGGATTTGATTGCTCGCATTCAGCAGGCGCTGTTCCACACCATTTTAGCGATTGGGGTGTGGATTTTGCTCTTTTCTGCAGCTATAAATATTTAAACGGTGGCCCCGGTTGTGCCGCATTTTTGTACATCAACAAAAAACATTTTGATAAAGAGCCTCAATTGCCTGGTTGGTTTGGGTATAAAAAAGAAAAACAGTTCGATTTGCTCATA
>DATFIZ010000096.1:0-3253 GCA_035269575.1 Bacteroidales bacterium
GCCAATCCAGTTTCGCTGAATCTCTTTTAACGAATCTGACCATTCCAGCTTTTCCAAATCATACAACAATCGTTCGGCATAAGCAGAAATCCGCAACGACCATTGTTTCATTTTTTTCTGAACCACAGGATGTCCTCCCCGGACAGAAAACCCCTCTTTCACCTCATCGTTAGCCAAAACCGTGCCTAAAGCCGGACACCAGTTAACCATCGTATCGGCAAGATAGGCCAATCGGTAATTAAGCAATATTATTTGTTGCTCTTTCTCGGACATATGATTCCACTCATCCGCTGAAAAGATAAATTCCTGATCGGTGGAAGCATCAATATTTTTATTTCCTTCCCGGGCAAAAATCGCTACCAATTTTTCAATGGATTCTGCCTTTTGGGTTTTGTTATTAAACCAATGCTCAAACATTTCGATAAATACCCACTGCGTCCATTTGTAATAATCGGGGTCGCAGGTACGAATCTCACGACTCCAGTCATACGAAAATCCAATTTTTACTAACTGTTCTTTGTATCGCTTTATATTTTTATCGGTAGTAATAGCCGGGTGTTGCCCGGTTTGAATGGCATATTGCTCGGCAGGCAGCCCAAACGCATCGTATCCCATGGGGTGTAATACATTAAATCCATTTAACCGTTTGTAACGAGAATAAATATCCGATGCAATATAACCCAGCGGATGTCCTACATGTAATCCGGCTCCTGAGGGATAAGGAAACATGTCAAGCACATAATATTTGGGTTTGTTCTGATCTATTTCGCAATGAAAGGTTTTATCTTTTTCCCAAAATTTTTGCCATTTTTCTTCCAATGACCTGAAACTATAATCCATAATGCGTTCTTTGAAATGATTTATTATTCAACCTGCGAAATTAGAAAAACTTTATCAATTATTAGTAATGAGCGTTTAGGAAATAAAAAAATCATTTTAAATAAGATCTTCTTGATAAAAAACATTTCTATTCATAGAATTATTTATAAATTTGCAGTCGCAATGGCTCAGTAGTTCAATGCCTGTCTACCGACAGGTAGAGATACCTGCCTGCCGGCAGGCAGGGAACATCAGATTTCTCAGTATGTTTTATGTTTATATATTATATTCCGATAAATTTAACCGGTTTTATACCGGATTTACGAAAGATATTAAGCAAAGATTAAAAGAACACAATGCCGGTCAAACAAAATCAACAAAACCTTATAGGCCTTGGCAGTTAATATATCAAGAAGTATGTAAAACCAGAATGGAAGCCAGAAAGCGAGAGAAATATTATAAAAGCGGAACGGGCAGAGAAAAAATTAAAGAAATTAAGCAAATCCAAAGAAAAGATTTTTAAATTTGCACAACAATACCGGCTCAGTAGTTCAATGGATAGAACATCAGGTTTCGGCCCTGAGGGTTGGGGGTTCGAGTCCTCCCTGGGTCACAATGGGAAAAGCTCACTGAATAGTGGGCTTTTTTTTAGTTTATTAATAGTGGAGGAGGACGAGAAGTTTATCCCGACTGCAGCGAAAGCGAAATGTCGGGAAGTCCTCCCTGGGTCACACAAAACGCTAAAAACCTTGTCGGTTAAGTAATCCGCCAAGGTTTTTTTATTATGTACCCAATTACCCATTAATTATCTGAATTTACCATATGAGGGATCATAGAAAGCATGGTGAAACTTGTTTTTAACCTAAAATTAAGAGAACTTATTTTAAAATTATACGTAGCTACATATACTACTAATTAAATTTGTTTAGGAAAAAAAAGTTTTAAATAATCTGTAATTGGGATTGAAATTTAGGTTTATTGAGGTATGAAAAAGCGGATGAGTTGGTTTGACTTGATTTTGGGTGAGGAACATAAATTTTCTTTAGAAGAGCGTGTTTTAAATGCAATACTTTTCAGTTCCTTATTTGCAGGTCTGTTGTCTTTTATTTCTAATTTATTGCTGAACCTGGGTCCTGCTATTTATTTAATGACTCTTATTGGGACTGTAGTTTTAATGCTGCTGTATTATTTTGCCAGAAAGAAATACAGTTCAAGGATTGTTTTTGCTATTTATAGTGCATTATTTTTTGCTGTATTTGTTTATTTATGGTATGCGAATGGAGGAATGCTGGGTTCGGCACTGGTGTTTTTTATGCCAATGACCTTTTTAATTCCGACGTTCTTTAGAGGAAGAACACGTCTTTTGCTTTTTGTATTATTGTTGCTGGTGGGTGCCGGCCTGCTTCTTTTTGAGATACATCATCCCGACTTTGTAAAAAGACCGGGAACAGACCATACACGAACTATTGATGCCTTTTTGGCTGCCATTTTTGTATCAGTATCTGTATTACTTATTGCAATTCTCGTTTTACACAGCTATCAAAAAGAGCATCAAAAGGTAACCAACCTAAATATTTCGAAAGATAAGATTTTGTCCATCATTGCCCATGATTTAATCAATCCTGTGGGATCATTAAAGGGACTCTTGAAGCTTTTGTCCGATAAACACGAAAAGATGCCGCTGGAAAGAAGGGACTACTTAATTCGTGCTTTGCATAAATCTTCTGAAGAAACCTATAATCTCCTGGATAATTTATTACTTTGGGGGCAATCTGAAACCGGATTAAATAAGGCAAATAAGGAATATGTAAACGTACAATATTTAATTTCGGATGCTATTTCTGTCCTCAAAGAAGGGATTAAAAATAAGTCTTTACAACCGGAAATCGACATCGAAAATGGCCTTATGGTCTATCTTGATAAGAATATGATAACAACCAGCATCCGAAACATCCTGTCCAATGCTATAAAGTTTACCCCGAAAGGTAAGAAGATAACTGTAAAAGCCTTCCGGAATGAACAAAATGATAAGGTCAATATTCTTATTCGGGATGAAGGTGTTGGAATGAATTCATCCACCTTAGCACAAGTTTTCAATAAAGAGAGCTTTATTACCACAAAAGGAACCAATAATGAAAGTGGAACCGGATTCGGCCTGAAGCTTACCAAAGAGTTTGTGAAACTCAATGGAGGTGAAATTTCTGTAAAAAGTGAACCAAACAGGGGTACAGAATTTTTACTTTCTTTCAATATAGAATAGTTGTTTATAGGCTGCTTTCAATGGAAATTATCAAAACATATGCAAGCTTATAATCAATGGATTGGTGAAATACTAATAAGGTGTTCCATTAATGCGTTCTTTTTTAAATGCCCTCAAGTACCACTCAAACTCATCTAAAAACTTTTGTGTTGATGGTTCTGTAAATTTATTCTG
>DATFIZ010000097.1:0-14315 GCA_035269575.1 Bacteroidales bacterium
ACAATATCTCCCGGAACGGTTTGTTTTACAAAAACTACTTTATTTTCAATACGGGCAATCGATTTTCCTTCGGCTGCAAAGTCTGTAATTTCTACATTTTCAATCACTGGTAATCTTTTCTTTCTTCGTCCCACAGTATTACTCCTTTTATTTTTTGCAAAGATATAATTTTTAATCCGTGAAATGGAAGATTTGTAAAATAGTGAATTAGTAAATTCCTAAAATGATGAAACAGGAAATTTGTTGATCGGGAAAAAGTTCTTGAAATCTTGAATAATACATCCTTAAACTTGTATTTTGTATCCTCCTGCCGCCTGCCACCTGACTCTTACCACTGCTTCCTGCCGCTATTGACTGCCCCTTTCAGTTATTTCCCGCAGAGAAACGCAGAGTCTGACGCAGAGTCGCGCAGTGATATTTTTTTTAGCCAAACCCAGCGAGAATTATTTTTGGGTAATGGTCTTTGCCACCTGTCTCCTGCCTCCTGCCTCCTGCAGCTGTCAACTGCCGCTTATTATTATCTCTCGCAAAGTCGCAAAGCCGCTAAGGGAGGTAGTATTAATCCAAAAAAATCTGTGTATTTCCGCTGTATCTGTGTATTTAATTTATTAAATCTGTGTTCCATTACGTCAAATGTCTAATTTCAAATTCCAAACCTCAACTTCTAACAGATTATTTTATCTTTGCGGAAATTAAAAAATGAATATGATTTCTGTTGATCAACTTACGGTAGAATTTGGCGGTTTTAAATTATTCGATCAGGTTTCTTTCCTTATTAATCCGAAGGACAGAGTAGGATTAGTAGGTAAAAACGGAGCCGGAAAATCTACGTTGCTCAAAGTATTTATGGGAATCCAGCAACCGACCAAAGGAATAGTAAGTGTTCCCGGGGATATCCGGTTGGGTTATCTGCCCCAGAATATGATTTGCAGAGATGAACGAACTGTTTTTGAAGAAGCCCGCGAAGCATTCTCCGAAGTACTTAAGCTCGACAGTAAAATAAAGAAAATAAATCAACAGCTTGCTGACAGGACCGACTACGAGTCAAAAGAATATTTAGACTTAATACATGATTTAACCGAAGCTACCGAACGGTATCAACTGTTGGGAGGTGATTCTATTGAGGCTTCCATTGAGCAAACTTTAACGGGATTGGGTTTTAAACGAAGCGATTTTGGGCGCCCTACATCTGAATTTAGCGGGGGATGGCGAATGCGAATTGAGCTGGCAAAAATTCTGCTCAAAAAACCGGATGTTTTGTTGCTCGATGAGCCCACCAATCACTTGGACATCGAAGCCATTCAGTGGTTCGAAGATTTTCTGAAAGATTATCCGGGAGCCGTATTATTAATTTCTCACGACAGGGCATTTCTGGATAACATCACCAATCGTACCATAGAAATTTCTTTGGGTAAAATTTACGATTACAATGTTTCCTATTCGAAATTCGAAACCCTAAGAAAAGAACAGCGCGAACAGCAGCTGGCCACTTACCGTAACCAGCAAAAGATGATCGAAGAAACCGAAGCGTTTATCGAACGGTTTCGTTATAAAGCAACAAAAGCAGTACAGGTTCAATCGCGTATTAAGCAGCTGGAGAAGCTCGACCGGATTGAGATTGATGAGATTGATGTTTCCAAATTAAATATAAAATTTCCTGAAGCACCACGCTCAGGCGATTTGGTAATTAATGCCCGTAACCTGAGCAAGAGCTATGGTGATTTACAGGTTTTAAACGACCTTGAGTTTACCATTCAGCGAGGCGAACGGATTGCTTTTGTTGGCAGAAATGGTGAAGGGAAAACCACCCTGTCGAGAATGATTGTGGATGAGCTCGATTATTCCGGAGATCTTAGAATCGGGCATAACGTGTCGATGGGTTACTTTGCACAAAACCAGGATGAACTGCTCGATGAAAATAAATCAGCCCTGCAGGTTATTGACGATGTTGCGGTGGGCGATGTGCGAACAAAAATTCGTGATATTTTAGGCGCGTTCCTTTTTAGCGGCGAAGAGGTGGATAAGAAAGTAAAAGTGCTTTCGGGTGGTGAAAGGTCAAGATTGGCCATGGCTAAATTATTACTTGAACCTTATAACCTTTTGGTTTTAGATGAGCCTACCAATCATCTGGATATGCACTCCAAAGATATTCTGAAAAATGCATTGCAGAATTTTAAAGGCACAATTATTATCGTATCGCACGACAGGGAGTTTTTGGATGGATTGGTTGATAAAGTATTTGAGTTTAGAAATAAAAACATTAAAGAGCACCTGGGCGGAATTTATGAATTTTTGCAAAAAAGAAAGTTGGAGAATCTGCAGCAGTTAGAACAGAAAGTAAAAGAAAAAAACCTTAAAAAAGATCAATCCAATACCGTTCATAAAGAAGCTTATCTGGAACGAAAAGAACTGGATAAAAAAATAAGAAAAGCCGAAAAAGACGTACACAGTAGTGAACAAAAAATTGAAAAGCTGGAAAAAGAAATAGCCGAAATAAATATTAAGCTCTCCGATCCTGAACAAATAAATCACGATTTATCCCTGTTTTCCCGGTATGAGGAGTTAAAGAAATTACTCGAAAAAGAGATGGAGCATTGGGAAAAGTATACCGAAAAGCTGGAAAACTTGAAAGATGACAGATTTTAACTATTTTTATACCTATGTTCAGCGATAAACTTTAGCTCATGACCGAAGGGAATAATCGCTCAACCTGGGTTACTATCTGTTACAAAAAAATATGTTTAAATACGGAAGATATCTTATTTTTTTTACGATGATGATTTTGGCTGCTTGTTCAGGCAGCAGAAAAACAAGTGTTCCCCGAAATCTTAGAATGATTTACCATCCGGGCAGCTCATCGTTGCATCCTGAGTTAAAAGTGTACAATACTTCCGACACCTCCTCAATGCTTCTGGTAAAAATATTTACCCGCGAGCTTTTATATAATCTGGCCAATGCAGAAAATCAATTGTCATCCCAGGCAGAGGTGTTTTATTCTTTATATGATTTTAATGAAGATAAAGAAAAAGAGCTTGTTGATAGTGCAACTACAGCATTTAAGCTTGATAAAAATCCGGCAATACACTATCATTTATTAAAAATTGAAGTGCCCGCCAAAGCCGGTAAAAAATATATGCTCGAAGTTATTACTACAGACCTTAACCGGCATACGAATCAATATTCATTTTTGAAGATTGATCGTAAAAATGAGCCTGCTATTCAGGATTTTTTAGTTTATAATAAGCAGAATAATAAGCTTGTTACCGAACCCTTTATCAACGAATCCATTCCCTTAAAAATTAATCATTACCAACATGATTTTGATTCATTATATGTGTACTATTTTCCTTCTGCTAAAGATGTCCCGCCTCTGCCCGAAGTGAAAGATACCATACTTAATTACTATTCCGGGTACGATACTACCTGGGTTTGTTATCTTGATTCCATCACATATTCTAATTTTTCCCGCAAAGGAATGTATTATTTTACCTCACAAACCAAACCTGAAGGTGGATTCGCATTATTTAACTTCGGTAAAAATTTCCCGGTTATCCGCACACCTGATGAATTATTAGCTCCGTTGGCTTATTTGCATACCATTGATTCTGTTGCTAAAACAGACACAACGGGTAAATATACCAAGCTGTATGTTGATAATTTTTGGCTGAAACGGGCAAAAAATATGGAGCGGTCAAGGGAGTTGATTAAGCTTTTTTATAACCGGGTGTTTTTTGCTAATTTTTACTTTACCTCGCATGTAGAAGGCTGGCGAACCGGCAGGGGGATGATTTACATCATTTATGGTTTGCCCGATCATATTTATAAAACAGGAGAAGAGGAGCGATGGATTTATCATCACGACCCGATGGGGCCGGGAATCACTTTTTATTTTTCATATCAGCAAAATCCCTATAGCTTAAATCATTTTATCCTCGAACGGGAAAAAATAAAATATTCCGATTGGGATACCTTTATTGAACTTTGGAATAGTGGTGAAATTTTTTATAATTCAGACGAAGTTTATAGAACACGATAATAAAAACTAAAAGATTAATATACGTGAAACAAGACAAAGACTTTATTTTTGGCATACGCCCGGTAATCGAAGCGATTAATTCCGGGAAAAACATCGATAAATTGATGATCCGTAAAGGATTAAGAGGAGAGTTATATTATGAACTGATGACCCTGGTAAAACAATTTGAAATACCTGTTCAGATTGTTCCTAACGAGCGGATTAACAGGGTTACCCCCAAAAACCATCAGGGTGTTCTGGCTTTTATATCGCCCATCGAATTTCAAAATATCGAGCAGATTCTACCCTCGCTTTACGAAAAGGGAAAAGTACCACTCATTGTTATTTTGGATAAAGTTACGGATGTACGTAATTTTGGAGCTATTTCGCGGACCGCAGAATGTGGTGGGGTTGATGCGGTGATAATACCCGATAAAGGTTCGGCAAGGATTTCGGCTGATGCTGTAAAAACTTCTGCCGGAGCATTACATAAAGTTCCGGTTTGTCGTGTGAAAAGCCTTACCAAAACAATACATTTTTTGAAGGATAGCGGAGTGCAAATTATTGCAGCTACCGAAAAAGCGTCCGATTATTACTACCAGGTTGAATTTACTTTGCCAACAGCTATATTAATGGGTGCCGAAGATCGGGGAGTAGCCATTGAATATTTGAAAATTTGCGATAAAATGGTAAAAATACCTGTTTTGGGTGAGATTGAATCGCTTAATGTTTCTGTTGCTGCCTCCATTATGATTTACGAAGCGGTAAAACAGCGTTTATCTTAGATTGTTGTCGGTAAGTGGGAGGGTAAACAGAAAGGCAGAGCATTTGTTGATTTCACTGTCAACACAGATTTTTTTCTCGTTTTTCCCGATAAACTTTTTTCTTTCTTTAAAAAAGTAAATGTTTCTTTTCATTATTACGCCATTTGGCCTGGTAATCATATTTTACAAAAAATACTTTTAAGTCTGCCTGATAATCATAATCGGTAAAATAAATGGTTTTATCAGCCTGGTATGAACGATCAGTAAAATACCACAATCCCCGATTATCTTTTGCCTGGTAGTCATAGTTAACTTTATAAACTAATAAATCGGCCTGATATTCATATTTCGTTTCATAAACGTTAATATCCGCCTGATAATCGTAATCGGCAATAAAAATTTTCTGAGCTAAAGCTTGAGGTGGCCAAAAGGCAAAGCATACCATCGCGATTAAAATGATTTTCTTCATAACCGGATTTATTTCTTGTCGGTTTGTGTAAAGGTATCTCCCAAAAGTCTTAAATCATCTCCCGAAGGATTTTGGTAAATCCGTAACTCAAATTCAGGTACTACGGCTAAAATATGATCAAAAATATCGGCCTGAACTTTTTCATAATCGCCCCAGGCTTGAAGCTTACTAAAACAGTAAATTTGAATAGGCAATCCTTTTTCTGTAGGTTGAAGATGACGTACCAATGTGATATAAGGAGGTTTGTTCGGGTGAATCATGGGATGCTTATCCAGATATATTTCGACATACTTTCTGAAAACACCCACATTGGTTAAACTCCTGCGGCTAACCCGGTCGTTTTCTATCCCTAATTTTTTGTTGTGCTTTTCTATTTCTTCCTGTATTTCAATAATATAATCCTGGATAAGTTTCATGTCTTTGAATTTCTCCAGCATTTCATAGGTGCAAAATTTCACACTTTTTATATCGATATAAACCGAACGGGCAATTCTACGTCCTTTGGATTCTTCCATTCCCCTCCAGTTTTGGAATGATTCTGAAATCAGTGCATAAGTAGGTATTGTTGATATGGTTTTATCCCAGTTTTGTACTTTAACAGTATGTAAAGTAATTTCCAGTACAGGGCCATCGGCATTTCTGCTTGGCATAGATATCCAGTCGCCCGGTTTAACCATATTGTTGGCCGAGAGCTGGATACTGGAAACAAACCCCAGAATAGTATCTTTAAATACCAGGATAAGAATGGCTGCTACAGCTCCTAATCCGGCAATAAGTGCTGCCGGGGATTTGCCCAAAATTACGGATAAGATAAAAATTATTCCTATAAAGTAAATGATTATTTTAACGGTTTGAATATATCCTTTAATAGGTCGTTCGTTCGAAACCGGCAGGGTTAAATATAGATTATGAACCCCGGTAAGAAACGCATCGAAAACCAGCATGCCTACAAATATCATATAAATATTAGATGCTGATTTAATTATTGATGAGGTTTCGGGGAAATCATTCAGCCCTAATGCTGCAAAATAGTATATTACTATGGCCGGAGCCAGGTGTGCTATTCGGTTAAGCACTTTACGGTTAAAGATGATATTATCCCACTTATTACGGGTATTTCTTACAATTTTGTTAATCGCATTGATTAATATTTTTTTTGCAACAAAATAGGCTAACCATGATAAAAACAGTACGATTAGTACAATAAGGATAATTTTTATTGCCGATGCATAGCTTTCGGGTAATCCCAGGCTTAATAGCAACTCTTTTAATTTTAAACCAAAAGTTGAATTCATGATCTAATTTTTTAACCGGATATTTCATTAATTTAGCAAATAAAATTAAGGTTAATATTTATACAAACAAAAATTAAACCCCATGAAAAGCTATTCTATTAAATGTTTAAAATTTTCTGTCTCCTTGTTGTTAGTTAGTATTGCATTTCAGGGATATGGACAGATTGATTTTAATCAATATTTTACGGATGAAACCATGCGAGTTGATTTTATTTTCGCCGGAGATGCAGAAAGTGAGTATATTTATCTCGATGATATAAAAAAAGAACCCTTTTGGGGAGGAACAAAAACTCAATTGATTAGTCCGCTTGATTATGGAGAATATACATTGGAGGTTTTTGACCTTACATCCAATAAATTGATATATAAATCAGGCTTTTGTACGTTGTTCGAAGAGTGGCAGACAACAAACGAAGCCCAAAAAATTGATAAGGGGTTTCAACAGACCATTACTTTTCCTTATCCAAAACAAGCAATACAGTTAAAATTATACAGCAGGAGCTGGGAAGGTGATTTCAATGAAATTTTGAGTCTTGATATTAATCCGGATAATTATTTTATCAATCCCGAACGTCAGCATTTTCCTTTCGAAAAAATCGTAGATCATGGTACTCCGGATTCAAAAGTTGATATCGCTTTTTTAGCCGAAGGATACACCCAAGAGGAAATGGATAAATTCAAAAAGGATGTACAGCGTTTTGTGAGTTACCTGTTTAGTCAGCCTCCTTATGATAAGGAAGCAGAAAATTTCAATATCTGGATTGTAAAGTCTGCATCTGAAGAGTCGGGTACCGATATCCCCGGAAAAGAGATCTATAAAAAGACAATAATGAACAGTAACTTCTATACATTTGATAGTGAAAGGTATCTGACCACCGATAATTTTTTTAAAGTTCGTGATATCGCGTCGGTTGTTCCTTACGATGATATTTGTATTGTGGTAAACTCCGAAAAATACGGTGGCGGAGGGATTTTTAATCATTACGCCATTTTTACCGCTGATCATCCTTCGGCTGAAAAAGTTTTTATTCATGAGTTTGGCCATTCTTTTGCCGGATTAGGAGATGAATATTATACTTCATCCACCTCTTACAACGATTTCTTTAATTTGGAAATTGAACCCTGGCAACCTAACCTAACCACATTAAAAGCCTTTGATAAAAAATGGAATCATTTAATAGATGAGGATACACCTATCCCTACTCCACGAAAAAGAGAATTTAATCAAACAGTCGGTGTTTTTGAAGGAGGAGGATATGTTAGTAAAGGAATGTTCAGTCCTGTTATGGATTGCCGGATGAAGAGTAATGCTGCCAAAGGTTTTTGCCCTGTTTGCCAGGAAGCAATAACGAAAATGATAAGGACTAAATCAGAATAAAATAAAAAAACATCCGATGTAATTTTGCATCGGATGTTTTTTGATAAAAAGTCTTCTGTTTTTCTATTCTTTACGCAGATGCTTTCGGGCAATAATGTAGTAAACAATTAGTGCCGCACCACCAAATAAGAAAATCATCGATAGGTAAGCCACTCCTTCGTTTACTGTTGTTGCTTTGTATAAAAATTCCCCCATTAAAAAACCAATGGCAATGCCAATGGAAAAAATTCCATATTTTAAACTGGGTGAAACATCTGCATCTTTATTGAATATTGAGGCTGTCACACCTTTTTCAATAAGGGCTAATCGCTCTTTGCGCCTGATAAATAAATGAAAAATTCCGTATATAAGCGCAAAAAATGCAATGGGTACTAAATTTTCTAAACTGTTCATAACCTTTTGTTTTAGTTTTACGTTGTTTGGTTATTTTGACGCTGATATTTTTAATGGGGTTACAGGTTTAAATAATATTTTTAAAATTTCCGAGATATTTTTTTAATAATAGATTACTGTCTATTCCTCTTTGGTAAGCTCAAATACTCCACCGCCCTGTTTTAGAATCAATTTATTTTCATGGGGAAAAAATTCAACTTTTAACGAGGCCTGATCGAATTTAAATTTGTGTTCATCATAAGCTTCCAATGGAAATGAAGGTTGTCCGGTCCCCTGTCCCAGTAAGATATTATCTTTTTTTGTGATGGTTAATTTTAGCGGGAAGTCAGGGCTTGAATAAATACCTAAATATTTATCCAACTCTTCCGATGTTAGTTTTAAGGCCTCTTTAAATTCCGGCAGTTCATAATCTCTTCCAAAATAAATACTTAGCACTCCTATAAGAATATCATTCATGGGCATTACAACACCATTTGATAAGTATGCGACCGAAACATTTTCATCGGGGAAATAAAATGCATTAGACTGAAAGCCATCTATTCCTCCGGTATGACCAAAAGCTTTTCTTTCATAAAAAGGAACCTGAAAAAGTCCCATTCCCATTCCATCCTGGATATCCATCATTTTATTCAATGATTCTTTGTTTACAATCTTGTAGTTAAAAAGACAATTTAGAAAGATATTTAAATCTTTAGAAGTAGAAACAATTCCCCCGGCACCCATGGGGACACTCATATCTGTTTCTGTAGATAACTCCCACTCATTTAGCTTGTTATAAGACAAGGCTTCATTGTTTTCTGTTTTGATTGCTGAACCAAAATAGGTGTGCTTTAATGCACAGGGTTGAGTTATAAAGTCTTTAAGAATTTCTGAAAAATCTTTACCGGTCAAATCTTCGGCAATAAAAGAAAGCAAAACAAAATTAGCGTTTGAGTATTCTGTTTTCTCATCGGGGTCAAAAACATTTCCATTCGCTGCTATTTTTTTCAATAATTCATCTCTTGTTATGGATTGCTCCATCCACGATACATAATCAGTGGCATTGGTAAAATTATATATCCCGCTTCGGTGCTTTAAAAGGTGTTCAATGGTTATCTTTTCAGCATTTGTTATTTGCGGGAAAAATTTTGCCAGTTTGGTATCCAGTGAAAGTTTATCTTGTTCTACCAGTTTTATTATAATAGTTGCCGTAAATGTTTTGGAAATGGAGCCAATCCTGAATTTTGTATTTTTATTTATGGGTATTTGTTTTTTAATATTTAAATATCCAACCGTATTTTGATATACTTCTTTCCCATTTTTAACTATTGAAATGCTGCCCATTCCTTTGTCATTATTTTCGATGATAGAGAACAGACTATCCATCTTAGTTTCTTCAACGTTTTGTGCCAGTGTGGTTATACTAATAAATATGGCCAGCGCTAATGTTTTTATCTTCATCTATTTATTTTTTTTATAATTATACATTTGATTCTTTTTTATGACGTTGTTTTTGGCAATTAAGTTACTGATTTTTTTTGTTTTTTTATCCTTTGTACCTGCAATGGGAGTTATTTTTTTTAATAACTTGTAACCTAATTTAAGGTTAGGGCGTCATAAAAATAAATGGTTAGGTTTTGAAGCAGGAAAAGCATTATATACAAAGAGTACTTAGAGGAGATGTTCATGCATTTAGTTATCTGGTAGATATGCATAAAAGTATGGTTTATACCCTTGCTTTACGCATGTTAAAAAATCCTGAAAATGCCGAAGAACTGGCACAGGATGTTTTTGTTAAAGCTTTTCAGTCGATGGAAAAATTTAAATTTGAATCAAAATTTTCCACCTGGTTATATCGAATAACTTATAATGCGGCAATTTCAATATTAAGAAAAAAACATGTGGAAATGGCAGATATTGATGATGTTCAGCTTCCTGAAAACAACGTGGTTGATACCTTTAATGCCATTACCGAATTAAAAAATTATGAGCAACGAACCTATGTAAAGCAGGCTTTGGAACAATTAAAAGATGAAGATGCATTGATCATCACGCTTTTTTACCTGGACGAAAATTCTGTGGAAGAAATAAGTGTAATAACCGGCTTTACGGTAGCTAATGTAAAAGTTAAATTGCACCGTGCAAGGAAACGATTTTATGATGCGTTAAAACTTATCCTGAAAGATGAAGTAAAGATGATATTATGAGCAAGAAAGAACTAAATATTGATAAATCTACCCGCCAGTTAATACAGAAAAGCGGAAAAGAAGAGCCATCTGCCGATTTCACCAAAAATGTTATGGCTCAGATTATAAAAGATCCGGAAGTGCAATTCAATTTTTCCTTTACAAAAGACGAAAAGGAGAGTAAAATCTGGTTGCTTTTATCTGTTGGTGCAATTTTTGTGGGATATATCTTCTTCTTTTTATTTAGAAATGATTTTAATCTTGCGAAAAGTTTTGAGCATTCATTATCTGCAAAATATTTAAAAATATTGGTCGACTTTATTGAACAAATATATTATGAGTTGAGTTTGTCTCCTTATGTTTTAATTGGATTGGCAGGAGTAATTGTCCTGATTCTGATAGATAAATCTGTTGTTAAGTTTCTTCACTCACTGTAAAAAAATAATATCTTCTGATGAGCGTTACAGGGAGAGTAATTCTTGTAACGTTTTTTATCTGAAATATCTTGCAGTAGTTTTTATGGTTGGAGAATATCTGATTGTAATTTTCTGCAACAAAATTTTGCGGGCTAAATTTTACCTAAGAACGTAAAGAGTTATTCCCTTTTTATATTAAATCATAATTAAATTTTTTAGATTTGAGGAAAATAAGAACTTTTAGACTTTGGAACCCTTAACTACAAAAATAATAATAGATGGAATACGTAAGCAGGACAAAACAATTCTAAAAGCTATTTATTACACTTATTTTCCTTCCGTAAAAAAACTAATAGAAGATAACATGGGCAGTGAACAGGATGCCAAAGATGTTTTTCAGGAAGCATTAATTGTTATTTATCGAAAAATAAAAGGAGGGAACCTTAAAATTCATACTACGTTTAAAGGATATATACATGTTGTTTGTCGTTTTATTTGGTTGAAAGAATTATCGATGAATAAAGAAAACATAAATAACCTGTCGATTTTTTTAGAATACGAGGATATACCGGAGATACATATTGATGAATATAAAAAACATAAACAATACGAGTTATATCAAAAACATTTTAACCGGTTGGGAAAAGAATGTCAAAAGACCTTAAAGTTATTTTTAAAGGAAAAGCCGTTAATAGATATTGCTAAAAAGCTTGGTACTTCCTATGAATATATAAGATTAAAAAAGAAAAGATGCATGGAACGACTAATTCGATATATTAAAGATGATCCTGATTACAAAAAGTGGAGATAGGTCTGTATTATGAATGATTTGATAAGTAAATATCTGGATGGTGAAATGACCGTTCGTGAGCAACTAAGATTTGAAGAGCTGTTACGAACCGATTCTGCCTTACGACAAGAGTTTATGTTGCAGAAGCGTGTTGAAGATGCTTTGGCTGAAGATGATGTAATGAGTTTAAGAAATAACCTGGAACAAATAATGAAACCCGGTTTTTCAAAGCGAAAATTACGCCCTGTTATCTATTCTGCATTTGTTGCCGTTATTGTATTATTTATAGTGGTGGGAGTGAAATTTCTAATCCCCCATCAAGAGCCGAATGGAGAACAATTATTTGACAGTTATTATGAGAAGTATCCTTCCAGTCTGAATGTTCGTTCCGGTGCAGAGGCTTCTTCTAAAGAATCCTTAACCCACAAAGCTTTTGATTGTTATGAACAACAGCAATTGAGTAAGGCTAAAAAATATTTTACCGAACTTTTGAGGGATGATAAATCTAATCATAGGGCTATGTTCTACCTGGCTATCACTAATATTGAGCTTGGAGATTGTATTCATGCAGAAAAATATCTTCAACGTTTAGTTAATCATTCAAATCATATTTTTTGGGAGCAATCAAACTGGTACCTCGCATTGCTATATTTAAAACAGCAGAAATATGATAAAGCAAAATTAAGCCTTCGAACCATTGTCGACGAGAGATTAAGTTATACATCAAAAGCAGAAGAGCTGTTAAAGCAAATTGACTAATGTTTTTTCCTCCGGCGACTAAACAGTAGTATCAACAGAATGCTTATTGTTAAAACAATTCCTGCGATAATCCAATGTGTGATAGCGTTTTTAAAAAGGGGTGTATCATCACCAATAACAACATATCCTGCCCAAAAGTATGGGTGTGCCTTTAATGGATCCGCATGCTGAATAAAATCAAGCTTAGCCTGGCGTAGTGCTTTTGCTTTATTTTGTCCGGTTTTTAGGTTTTGATAAAAGCGGGTCATTAAATCTACTCCCGATTTATCTTCAACCGACCAAAGGGTCATGATAATAGATGGACACCCGGCATAAATAAATCCCCGGGCAAGACTAATGACTCCTTCTCCACGATGAAGTCTCCCAATTCCGCTGTTGCAGGAACTCAATACCGACATCCGGCAGTTTAGTTTCATGCTATAAATTTCGTATGTGTTTAATAATCCATCTTCCAATGTATCATTTTTTTGTGTAAAAGCCATTTTCGAGTACATCGGGTTTCCATCATCAATGATGGTGTGCATGGCTAAATGAAGAATATCATATTCCGGAGCTACCGCTTTAAATATTTCCTCACTGGCATTAAATCCAAGATAAGAGTCTCCGCCAAGTATTTGAACTACATTTTCGGCTTCTTCTTTGACTCCTTTTAAAGGAAAAAGTTTTTCACGGTATTGCTGACGTACACTGAATGTGTTTTTGGTTATGTTGTCCAAATTATCGTAGGTTGGAGCAAAAGCACTTAAAACTTTCTGTGCTGTTTTAGGCCTTTGTTTGGCTTCAAATAGCAAAGTGGCAGAGTAGGAGTAGCTTAATTGATGCTTTTTGATTAAATAGGGCTGCTGACTATAGTTTATCCGCGTAGTGGGGTTTATCTGTTCAATTAATATATCAAAAGGAAGGTAGGCCAGTTTATTATCCGGAACAATAATCAGCTTTTTATTGCTTAGCTCTTTCTTAAAAGGCTGAATTAATTTCTGATACAGGAAATATGAGCTTTCCTGAAACCGGTAAAAATCATTCAGTGTATGCGTGGAAAAATTATTATCAGACAGTGCGGCAAGTAAAAAGTCAAGGTTGTTTTTAAATTCATCATCTAATTCAGACTCGTGTATTTTAATTTCTTTTTTGGTAACCATAAAGCTATATAGCTTATCATCGGCGAAACTAAACTCCAGGAACACCTCGTTGGCAGCTAATTTTTTTCTTACCATTTCTAAACTTACAATGTCCTGATTGTATTTTAAATTATGATATTCCGGATACTGATGTTCCAACAAGACAATTAAATCGGCATAATTTTGTTTTAGCTCAAAGAGATTTTTATTCCAGTAAGCTAATTTCTTAAGGTCCGGATTCTCCAGTTTGTTTTCCTCATAAATCAGTTCTTCGTAGTTAAAAATCTCTTTTTCCAGTTGATTTTCTTTCTGTTTAAGCGAATCGGGGATATTACCCACGTTTAAAGCCTGATTTCCTTTAATCGCCTCGAGTAAGACAGCCGATTTGCCCGATTCAATAAATCGAAAAGCATATTGTAGAAAATCGCTCTTTTTCTCCATTTGGTATGCATGGTAACTTGCTTCTATTGCTTTTGAAATGATCTCTTCGGTATTTTGTACCAGTTGTAGTTTGCTGGGTTCATTTAAATACCCTGTTCGGATGATATTTGATGTTTCAAGAGCCAGTTCAAATGTATGCATACTATGATAAAACAGGTCAGGGTCTTTCTTCTGCTTTGCCAGCTCAGAAAGGGCTATTGCTTTGTTTTTTAAGATATCCAGCAAATGCGTTTTGGATAGAATATTTTTAAGGGCAGGGTTTGCCGAATAAACCGTATCGTTAAAGGGTTCGGCAATGGATACTAATGCTTT
>DATFIZ010000098.1:0-8741 GCA_035269575.1 Bacteroidales bacterium
TGTTGATAATCGCCAAGTGACCACAGTATTAAGAAAGAGAGACCTGATAAAAAGCATTCTTGAAATACAATGATTTAATAAAGAAACGGATAGATTATCAAAATTCCCCGCCTGCCGGACGGGCAGGGTTCATTTCGGTTGATTTTTTGTTTCTTTTTCATCAAGGAAAAAGAAAGTATAAATACTATGTATTAATGTTTCTATCAGTAAAACAAATTCAAAATAAATAATTATATAGAATAAAATTTATAATGAAATTATTTAATTATCCACCCGAAATATGAAGTGATCCAAACTTATTTCAGGGCAATTCAAAAACTATATTTGGCTGCTAGAATAACCCTGTGATTTATCGTTGGGCTATCGGATTCGGTTGGTTTATAATTTTCATCAAAATCAGTAGTATAAGCAGCACCGGTCATCATATGCTCAAGAATTAAAGTTACAGGACCCGATGAGTATTCCAGACGTGGAGAAATACGGAAAATGTAATCGATATCTTCTCCCCGCCCGTAATCCAATGAGAAATAATCATCTTTAGCTCCCATATTTGCAGAATAGCCTGCAAATAGTGCAGCATTAAGTTTATTGAAATTCGTAACCACTTCGCCCCAATATGAAAGGGTATTTAAATTGATATAACTATAATTATTATCCGGAGCAAAAACAGGATTTTCATCTGCTCCATAACCACCAATCATTACGTAATTCGTTAAATTTTGCCCGTAAACCCCTTGGAGTTTAATGGTAACCGGGTTGGTAATAACTTTGGCAAAAGCCTGTAGATTATAACTCCCAATAGTTTCCGAAGTTTTTACGCCCAGAGCCGTTTCAGTACGGGGGGTTAAAAACTTATACCCGGCAGTAAATCCGGTAAAGATAAAATTATTTTTATAGATCATCTGAAATTGCATATCAGGCAACCCTGAGTTTTGTTGAGCTCCGGAAGGTCCTGAACTAACAAAATCACCATGAAAAAGCAAGGCGCCCATAGCACTCAGGTGAGTACTCAGGTTGTAGGTATACCTCACTTGTGGAGCACGATTTAAGGGATTAAAAGGGGCCCCTGCACCAAAAGAGAACGTGCCGGGAAAACATCCGGTTACAAACATCGGGTGCCAAAACTGGCCGGTTAATAGTTCTGCATTTTGCCAGTTTAACTTAATAAAAGCATGACGTAAACGAAAATGCCGGGTATAATCCTGGGTTGTTCCTAAGAAATCGCCTTCTATGGCTCCAGTTGCTTTAGCACCAAAGGCTTCCAGCCCTGACAACGTTAAACGGGTTCTTGACTGAATAGCGAGCATCTGTGCCTGGAAATTTTCATTTAAATCATCGCCATTTGCATCTAAATCCTTCGGCAAGGGATAAAAATAAATCTGCCCATCTCTCGATGTTAAAGAATTATAGGTGTCAAAATACATTTCATTGGCTATATAACCATTAATATTAACTTTTAATTTTTGTTCAGATTCCTGTGCAACTATTATCACGGGTAATAAGTAACCTATTAATAAAATTAAGATCAATTGCTTCATAAACTAAAAATTTTGTGGATGGTAATAATTTATTCATCATCTCCCAGGACATTTTCAACCATGGCTGATTTTACTTTATTTTTTACATCCTGAATATTAATTGGTTTGGTAAGATAGTCAAAAGCACCACGATCCATGGCATTTTTTATACTCCACGAATCAGTTTTGGCCGAAATAATGATGACATGTAGTTTTTTTAATCGCTTATCTTGTTGAATTTTTTCTAAAACCTGAAATCCATCCAGTCCGGGCATCATAATATCAAGTAATAATACCTGATAATTATTCTCTTTTACTAATTTTAATCCTTTCCGGGGACTGTCTGCAATTTCGGTATGATATCCTTCGTCTTGCAAAATCGTTTGCAATAAAAGCAAATGTGTGGATTCATCGTCAATGATTAATATGTTGCCTTGATTTCCCATCCCCTGAACATTTAATTATTTCATCAATGATAATTATTTCGAATAATTATCAAAATATGATTTATTTATAATACAAATTTAACTAAAAACAACTTCAATTTTCCGGGTAAAAATACGTATTGTCTCCAAAAAAAAACAAAAAAATTCTGCAAAGGTTAAAAAAGCTCTAGTTATCCAGATATTTACGTAAAACATCAAACAAATCAGTCAGTAAAATTGGTTTGGAAAGGTAGTCATTACATCCCGATGCCAGGTACGTCTCCTTATCTTTGACCATAGCATGAGCTGTTTGCGCAATAATAGGAATATCTTTATTAAATTCCCGGATTTGCTTTGTTGCCTCTTCCCCGCTAATTCCGGGTAACTGGATATCCATTAAAATCAAATCAAAATCAGGGTTATTTTTCACCAAATCTATTGCTGTAGTACCATCTTTAGCAATTTTTATATCGGCTTTTGTTTCAGCAAGTGCTTCAACCAAATACTCTGTACTAAATAAATCGTCTTCGACGATTAACAATTTCTTTGAACTCCAGTCATAACTTAACTCACTCATAAAATCTTTTGGTTCAATTAAAGGTATAAAGTTAATAATTTAATTATTATTTTTTAAAGGGATCGTAAAATAAAACGAAGAGCCTTTTCCTAACGCAGAATCAACCCATATTTCACCTCCCAGTAAATTAGTCAAACGTTTGCAAATGGTTAATCCGAGACCTGTCCCCCCGTATTTTCGCGTATAGCTTTCCTCAACCTGACGAAAACGTTCAAATATTATTTCTTTTTTATCTTTTGAGATTCCTATTCCTGTGTCTTTAACAAAAAATAATAAATGGTTGTTTTGCTGTTTACATCCAAAGTTAATTTTCCCTTTGGAGGTAAATTTTATCGCATTATTTATCAGGTTACTTAAAATTTGTTGGATTCGTTGCTCATCCGAATCTATTTTCAGGTGACTTAGTGCGGGTTTTGTCAGCGTAAAATTAACCTCTCGCTTTTCACCCTTTAGCTGATTTGAAAAAGAATCAAAAAGCACATTGAGCATATTAATTACATCAAACGAATCATGAAGTATTTCTATCTGGTTGGCTTCAATTTTCGAGAAATCAATAATATCATCAATAATGGTAATAAGTTGCTTCCCGTTAATATTGATGATATCAATGAATCGATCCAGTTTTTCCCGGTCATCTTTTTTATCTTTTAACAGCTGTGCAAATCCTATAATGCTGTTCATCGGAGTCCGGATTTCATGACTCATATTAGCAAGGAAAGCTGTTTTTAGACGGTCTGCACTTTCTGCCTTATCCTTTGCTTCTTTCAATTCTATATTATTTTTCTCCAGATTCTGGTTTAACCAGTGTAGTTCTTCGTTGGTAGATTTTAGCTCCTCTTCGGCTGCCTGCAACTCTTCATTTTTTTGTTTTATTTTTAATTCATATTTTTTTTGTTTGGTGATATCTCTTACTATGCCAAGATTGCCTATCACTTCATTGTTTCTGTATAAAGGAGTAGCAGTAACCTGTATGGTCCGTTTTCTATTTTTAACCGTAGTAATCATCTGCTCATAGATTGATTTTTCTCCTTTTATTCTTTTTTGCGTTTCTTTTTTAATAAACTGTACCTGTCTTTCATCAATAAATTCGGCAAAGTTGTGTCCAATAAGTCCTAAATCACGAAAACCAAATATACTGGATGCTTTGGGGTTACAAAACAATATATTTTCCTCTAAATCAACAATGGCCATTCCCTCACCCATATTTTCTATCAGGTTCCGATATTTTTCTTCGCTTTCTTTTAACGCATTTTCTGATTGTATTTTCTCGATAATACGACTTAGATTCTGTGCAACATAAATAAGCACTTCTAAATCGTCCTCATTAAATTCATGTTCATTTTCATAATTTTGTATCGCAATTACTCCAAAAGCTTCTCCTTTAGCATCAATAAGCGGAGCACCAATCCACACTTTTGTTTCATGACCGTAATTTGTAGATAACCTATCTTTTTTATATTTTTTTACTTTTTCAGGATTGATTAAATGGGGTTCATTCTTTCGCCTGACAAAATCAGTAAAAGAATTTTTTAATTTGTGTTCTTTCTCTGGATCATCATAATTATCGTACTTATCAACATGATAGGGTATAGTATAAACATCTTTTGTTTTATTGTATAATGCAATATAAAAATTGCGTGTATCAATAATCTTAGAAATCTTTTCACGCGTTGAGTAAGCAAAGCTCCTGATATCAGTTTGCAAATTTGCATCCTGGTTTATCGAAAGCAAAATATCTTTTAATAAGGCATTTCTTTTCGATTCGGTAATATTTAATACGGTAAACGTAAATCCCCGGGATAAATCATCCGGATCAATCAGGGTAGACGTAAGAAGCACGTCAATAACTTCTCCGTTTTTACATTTAAACCGACTTTCCACAATACCGATTCCTTTGTTGTCAATATGTTGGTAAAGCTCTTTCCCTACATGTTCAAATTCTTTTCTGGAAGGATAAATTTTCAATACGCTTTTTCCTATTAATTCATTACGCTTATATCCTGTAATTTCGAAAAAACGGTCATTCAGCTCAATAAAAATTCTGTCTTTTACCACCCCTATACCAACAGGTGATGATTTAAAAATGCTTCGTAAAGATTGTTCCCTCTTCTTTAATTCATGCAAATATTTATTTGATTTTTCCTCTAATTCAATCTTGTGCAAAATAAACCCCAGCTCAAGGGTTAAATCTTTAAAATACTGCTGAAAATCTTTATCTCCAGTATATTTCTCATCAATATTAACATTAAAAAATCCATAAAATTTATGTTGATAAATAACGGGCATGGAATAAATTGATTTTTCTTTGTAACAACCGGCCAGTGGACAACTTTTACAATAATTTTCCGGACTATCAATAATTAGAATTTCGGTATTTTGATGATTCTTGTAACATTGAGAAGTTTCATCATTTCGCAATTTCATTTTAAAATCATCATAACATTTATCAAAGCCTTTATTTGCCCCTACCAAAAATTTCTCATTCTTATACAAATTAATCATGGCAGTTGAAAACCCCATATGATTAACAGCAATATTGCAAAATTGCTGAATCAATGTTTGCTTTGAAGGAACATCAACTCTGAGTTTATTTAATTCTTTAAATCCGTATAAGATCTTATTTAAATCTTTTAAGCGGTTTTCCTGCTGTTTTTTTACGGTAATATCACTAAAACTCCAAATGCTACCCACAATTTTGCTTTTTGAAATAATTGGTTTTGAATATCTTTCGAACACTCTTCCGTCTTTAAAGGATAAAATATCAAAATCAATTTTTGTGGTTTGTTTTAATGCATCGATTTTTTCTAAAAATTGCGCTGAATTAATCAACTGAGGCAGAATAATATCAAGAAGTTCTTTATAATGAGTTGCTGTTCTTTTTTGAGCAGGAATTCTCCACATTTCAAAAAATCTGGTGTTGACATAATCAATCCTGCCATCTTCTCCGGTGACCAATATCCCATCAGCGGTTGATTCAAGTACTGATCTAAAAAACAGTTGCTTTTTTTCTAATTCATCAGGCTGTTTTATAATTTCCAAGTTGCTTTTTTCAAGCTTTTCGTTATGGGTTGCTACTTCTTTCAGCAATGCTTTATACTCCTCATTCTGACTAAGGTATTCTTCATTTAGTGAATAATATTCATCGGAAATTTCTTTTTGTTTTAATTCACTTACTTTAATGTCAGTGATATCGGTAAGTATAGTTACAAAATACTCTTCCCCAGGGCTGTAAGCCAAGATTTTAAACCACTTTTTTAAGGCTTTTGAGTACTGAATAAAACTATTTTTTCTCTTTTTCTGTGAAATTTCACCATAAATTATGATCCAGTTAAATTCATCCTTTAAAATACCGGGTAATACCTCGGTTACCCTTTTATCTATAATTGCTGTTCGTCTAAGACCGGTTATTTTTTCGAAAGATTCATTTACATCTATAAAAATATAATCGACTGGTGAATTATTTTTAAGTACAATTTTATGTAATGCAAAACCCTGTTCGGAATAATCAAGAATTTCTCCAATTTGCTTTAAGTAACCAGGTTCCATTAAAAAGGTTTTAGTAAACAAAGCTAAATATAATTACACAAGATAGAAAATAAATTATCAATAGTAACAGGTTTTGTAAAGTAATCCGTACAACCTGCGCTGATATATTTCTCACGATCATGTATCATTGCATGAGCTGTTTGTGCAATTATTGGAATTTCTATATTAAACTTTCGAATCTCTCGGGTGGCCTCATCTCCATTTATCCCGGGAAGTTTGATATCCATTAAAACAACATCAAAAATATCGCTGTTTTTTAATATCCGAACAGCCACTTCTCCATTTAAAACCACTATCGTATTAGCACCTGTATCGGCTAATGCCTCAACCAGAAGATCTGCACTATAAGGGTCATCTTCAACGATAAGAACTGTTTTTTCTCTCCAGTCAGGTTTGCTGTTACTCTTCGTTTCCATTGAATTCATACTGTTTGTTTATTAGGTTCTGTTATTGTAACAGGTATTGTAAAACAAAAAATACTCCCCAGGTTTACTTCAGACTCGAACCATATTTCACCCCTTAAAAAATCCACCAATCCTTTAGCAATAGATAAACCTAACCCTGTACCCCCATACCTGCGTGATATAGATTCGTCTGATTGCCGGAAGTTTTGAAAAATGATGCCCGACTTTTCCTTTTCAATCCCTATACCCGTGTCTTGTACATAAAATTGCAGTTTGTCTTTGCCTGATCTTAAGCATCCCATTTCAACTACACCCTTGGGAGTAAACTTAAGGGCATTGCTAACCAAAACATTCAGTATTCCACTTAATTTTTCAAAATCGGATAAAAATGAAAAAGTTTTATTTAATTCGTTACGAATTATAAAATCAACATTATCTGTTTTTCCAATTAAGTATTGATTGTCATCATATACATGTTCAAATAGAGCGTTTATGTTAATCTCACGCTCATTATATTTTAGCTGTTCTGCTTCTATTTTCGATATTTCTAATAGATTATTTATCACCTGTAACAACTGAATACCGCTTTGATGAATTACCTCAATAAATTCACCTGCCTTATCAACTGGAGTATTCGCAGATTTAATCAATTGGGTAAAACCCAATATCCCGTTTAACGGAGTTCTAAGTTCATGTGATATCATGGCCAAAAAGGAGTCTTTCAAAAGGTCGGATTCGTTTGCTTTTTTATTAGCAATAAGCAATTGATTATTTTTTTCTTTCAATTGCTCATTCTGATTTTCTATTTTTTGGTAATAATCAGCTATCTCATGCCGAACCTGAGCATGCTCACGTCTTACTTGCAGGTTAAATAAAGTATAAGCAATATCTTCGGCCAGTGATTCCAGTAAATCTTGTTCTTTTACATAAAGTTTATAGTCCACAGGAGGAATAATACTCATCATTCCATAAAAATTCTGCTGAAACTTTATCGGTATTATCAGGCGCTCCTGGTTCTTAAAATAATCTTTAAAAAAACAATCAAAACAATTAATTTGAGGATGAAACAATTGCTTGCATTGCATTTGAACTATCTCGTTGAAACAATAAAAGCCATTGGGTTTTATGGCGGGCTCGTTTTGTTCTGATAAAAACACCTGCTCGATATGAGTTTTGGCATGATTTGCCAAGGCAATATAAACCAAATCATAGCCCACATCATCTTTCAAAATTTTGCAAGCCTGTTTCAAAAGCTTCTTTTCGTCATTTTCGCGTATCATCTGAGAATTGATTTGGCGAATAGCTGAAAAAACTTTGTTGATTTGGAAAACATCATATTTTAACTTCCTGTCAACAGAAAGAGATCCACTCATAGCAAAAATATCTGATTAATGTAAAGAAAGAAACTCCGGGAGGGACATTACCCCTTCCCGAAATTTCTGAAAGCTAACAACAATTAAAGGAAGTACTAAAATTTTTCATACTCGTCATCATTCACATAGGATTCAAGTTTAATATCTGCTCCTTTTGTCTTTTCCTTTTGTGCTTCCGGTTTCTTTTTAGCAATTTCTTTTACCGGAGCATGAGGTTGTTCAATCATATTATTTTGATTTTTTCTCTTTGTAGATTTCATCTCACGCTCATCAATTTTAAAGTAAGCGATAAGTTCTTTCAACTGTTCAGCCTGTCCTGATAACTCTTCAGAGCTGGTTGCCATTTCTTCAGAAGCAGCAGCATTTTGCTGAGTTACCTGGTTTAGCTGCTGAATAGCATTGTTCACCTGGTCGGCGCCCGAATTTTGCTCTAAGCTGGCAGCACTTATTTCCTGTACCAGTTTGGCTGTTTTTTCAATTTCCGGAACAATTTCGGCCAGTTGTTTGCCTGCTTTTTCAGAAATAGCTACACCTGATTTCGACAATTCGTCAATTTCATCGGCAGCCACTTTACTTCTTTCGGCCAGTTTTCTCACTTCGGCCGCTACAACGGCAAATCCTTTACCATGCTCTCCGGCACGTGCAGCCTCAACAGCAGCATTCAACGCCAGAATATTAGTCTGGAAAGCAATATCATTGATTATAGTAATTTTATCGGCAATTTCTTTCATCGATTTAACCGAAATTTCTGCTGACTCATTTCCTGCTCTTATTCCTTCGGCAGCACTTAAGGCAATTTTTTCGGTTTGCTGGGCATTATCCGTATTCTGCTGGATATTGGAAACCATCTGTTCCATAGACGAAGAAACTTCTTCGGCCGATGAAGCCTGCTCGTTACT